>JBGSJD010000137.1:0-4864 GCA_041742195.1 Hyphomicrobiaceae bacterium | reverse complement strand
CGCGGCGCCGAACAACGCATCTCGCGGACGACGGCAGCGGCAATCGGCGAGGCGATGCGCTTCAGCGAAGCGGCGCAGCGCATCGCCTGCTACGGCGTCGGGGTATGGCTCGCCATCGATGGTGCGCTGAGCGTGGGTGGGATCATCGCCGGCGCGGTTCTTGGTCGGATCGGGACATCTGCCGTCAGACGTGCCATGGCGCACTGGCGTGATCTCGTGCTGGCCAACAGAGCCTACAAGCGGATCAAGCGACGCCTCGATGCGCGGCGCGCTGAGACCCATGCCGTGCGCGATCCCGACGCCAAGCTATCGCTTCATCTCGATCAGGTGACGTTCACGCATAACGCATGGTCACAACCCCTCTTCCGACAGATGGAACTCAGGGTCGAGCCGGGTGAACTGCTGTGCATCGTCGGCCCGTCCGGATCGGGCAAAACGACACTCGCCCGCCTCATCGCCGGCGTGGCCGAGCCGACGATGGGCACAATTCGATTGGGCGGCCTCGACATCACGCGATTCTCGTCGTCGGAGCGTCAGGCGCTGCTCGGATATCTCCCCCAAGCCATCGGCCTGATCGATGGCAACATCGCCGACAACATCGCAAGTCTGCGCAGCCTCGATCCACGCAAGATCGTGGACGCCGCCCGCCTCGCCGGTATCCACGACGTGATCGAAGCGCTGCCGCAGGGTTACGAGACACGGATCGGTTCCCAGAAGAGCCCACTCTCCGGGGGCGAGCTGCGTCGTCTGGCGCTGGCCCGCGCAATCTACGGCAAGCCGCGGCTCATCGTGCTCGATGAGCCCGAGACCAACCTCGATCCCGATCTCGTCGCGCATCTGGCGCGATCCATCGAAGAATTGCGAGCCAGCGGTTCGGCTGTCGTCGTTACATCTCAGCTGACGCTGCTCTCCCGGATGGCGAGTGTCTCGATCCTGCTTTCGCGCACAGCCCCGCCTCAGATCGTCGTCGGAGCTTTCGACGGCGATGGCACGTCACCGTCCGCCGACGAAGAAGGCCTGCAATGGCAGCTTCCGAAACCGGCTGGACCGCTGACCTAGTGGAGACGTCATGAGTAAGAAAAAAGTCAGCCCGCTCGACACCGCATCGACGCCGTTCTCCCGCCGTCACATCATGGCTGGCGCCGGCCTCGTGGTGACCTTCACGGCCGTCATGGCGCTCTGGAGCAGCCTTGCAGCACTCGGCAGTGCCGTCGTGGCCCCCGGCCTGGTCAGCGTCGAGACCCATCGCAAAACCGTTCAGCATCTGGAGGGCGGCATTGTCGGGCGCATCCACGTCAAGGACGGCTCGCGCGTTGCCCGCGGCGACCTGCTTGTCGAACTCAAGAACGTCGCGAGCAAGTCCAACGTCGAGAGACTGAAGTCCCAGTTCTACGAGGCGCTCGCCGGCGCCGCTCGCCTGACCGCGGAAAGGGATGGATTGCAGGAGATCGTATTCCCCGACAGCCTCGTTGCGATCGCGGCCGACGAGCCGGTCGCGCGCTCCGCCATGGCCGCGCAAGTCAGGATATTCGACAGCCGCCGCGACCTCACGGGACAGAAGCTCTCCGTCCTCGAAAAGCGCATCGATCGGCTTCGGGAGGAACGCACCGGATTGGAGCGCCAGATCGAGGCCGTCGAGGCCCAGTTCGAGCTCAACGCCAGGGAGATGACGGACGCCACGCAGCTCTTCGAGAAGCAGCTGATCCGGAAGTCTCGTCTAACCGACGTCCAGCGAAGCCGGGCACAACTCGAAGAGCGCCGCAGCGGGCTTCAGTCTTCGCTCGCCCAGACGGACCAGCAGATGACCGAGATGGAACTGCGAAAGTCCGAGTTGCTGTCGAGCACGCTGACGTCCGTGGTCGAGGAGATCCGTGCTCGGCAGGCGCGGGCTCACGAGTTGTCCCGCGAACTGGTCGCCGCGCAGGACCTGCTGCAGCGGACCCGCATCGTGGCCCCGATCGACGGTACGGTCGTCGGGCTCCAGATCCATTCGCGCGACGGCGTCATTGCGTCCGGACAGACCTTGATGGAGATCGTTCCTCTCAGCGACGATCTGGTCGTCGATGCCCGCGTACGGCCCGAAGACATCGAGGATGTGCAGACAGGCCTTGAAGCGCAGGTCGTGCTCAACACGTTGAGCCGAAAATTCAACCAGCCACTGACCGGCAAGATCACACAGGTATCCGCCGATCGGTTGATCGACACGCTGACGGGCCGGCCGCACTACCATGTCCGCGTCTCTCTCGATCCGGCTTCGCTCCAGCCTGGCGAGACGAAGCTGCTGGCGGGCATGTCCGCCGATGTGTTCATCCGCACCAGCGACCGGACACCATTTGCCTATCTGACGGCCCCTCTCGTTCGGACGTTTCATCGTGGAATGCGCGAGAAATGACGTGCGCCGCCGCCCGCGTCCCATGTCGTCGGACCCGACGCAGAAACTCAAGAAGCCCAATCCTCCTGAGGCTCGCAATGGTGCTCATGTCCGCAGCTCTGACACTCGACGACGCGTGCGCCGCCGCACCGGCGCGATCCAAAAGCCTGTCGGTCGAAACGGCTGACATCGACGGCGAGCAGATCGACGTTCACATCTACCGTCCGAAACGATGCTCCCGAACTCCAGGACCGTTGCTCCTCGTCTTTTCGGGCTATGAGCGCAACACCATCGAATATGTTCGCCGCGCCCGCCGTGTTGCCCGGGAGCATTGCATGACCGTGCTGGTCCCCGATCTCGATCGGGATCGCTTTCCCCGGTCCCGCTATCAGCGGGCTGGCGTCTCGCGCAAATCCTTGCGAAGCGGCACCCATGCGTGCATGGGGCGGCTTCTGCTCGGGCTTCAGGCCTGGGCTCGGCAGCACGAAGGCCGTCCCGACGCGCGCTTCGTCATGTTGGGACATTCAGCGGGTGCCCAGATGCTCTCGCGGGTCGCGGCATACTGCCCGGTGCCGGATACGGATCGCATCATCGTCGCGAACCCTTCGAGCTACGTCGGGCCATCGCTGATCGACCCCGCACCATTTGGCTTTAAAGATCTCCTCGACGTCGGTGCGCGCGAAGCGGCACTCGCCAGCTACCTTGCGAAGCCGATCACCATCTATCTCGGCGACCACGACATCGGCGACGAACGCCTCGACCGAAGCAGTCAGGCACGGCGACAGGGCCGTAACCGCCTTGAACGAGGCCTCAACATTTACGCGGCAGCGCGGACGATGGCAGCCGAGCGCGGATGGGCGTTTGGCTGGCGCCTCGTCGTTGCGGCAGGCGTCGGGCATTCCTCACGCGATATGTTCCAGGCACCGGAGTTCGCGGATGCAGTGCGCACTGACGCCGAACCGGCGCGCTGAAGCCCTTTCAGGGCGCTCTGACACCACCGGCCGGCACACGATCCGCTATCCGATCAACTTGCCGGCTGCGTCGAAGAACGGGTGTGGGCCGGAAAACGCGCCGATCGGCACCGCGTGGGTCACGAGGCGACCATGGCTGGACCCCGCCACAGGCTGCCATCGGTGCAGGTGAAGTCCCGGCGGCTCGAGATGGAACGTCGCCGGCGCATCCGGTTGGAAGGCGAGGCTCACGGCATGTGCGGGGCTCGGCGCAATGGAGGCTGGACGGCCGGCAAAGCTCGTCACGACGGTGCGATGGACGTGGCCGGCAACCGTCGCGAGAACCTGCGAATGACGCAGGAGGACGGCCGCTAAAGCCTCGGCGTTATGGCAGTTCTGCACGTCCATGTGACGGATGCCGGTCTCGAACGGCGGATGATGGAGTGCGACGAGGGTCGGACGCCTCGGATCCTCGGACAGCGTCGCGTCAAGCCACGCTAGCCGCTCCGCACACATCAATCCATGCGGCTTGCCGGGGACGGTCGAGTCCATCATCACGAGCCGAAGCGCGCCGACGTCGTGGACGTAGGAGAGATGGCCACGTGCCGGAAGTGCGATCCGACCCTCGAACGCGCGAGCAAAATTCTCGCGTTCGTCGTGATTGCCGGGGATCGGCAGCAATGGAACCGCCAGTCTCGCAGTCAGCTCGAGGAAATGCTCGTATTCGGGCGCCGTTCCGAAGTCGACGAGGTCGCCCGTCACCATCAGCGCATCGAGATCCGGGAGACGCGTGGAGATGAAGTCCACGGCGGCCGCGAGATAGGCCGCTGTGTCGACGAGGCCGTAGGCGCGCTCCCCTTTGGCTCGGATGTGCGGATCGGTCAGTTGGGCGATGAGCATGGCGGCGGATATCTCAAAGCATGATCAGATGTGATGGCTCGACGACTAACCCGACCTTGGCACCCGCAACAAGGTCGTGACGGCTATTTCCATCGACGATGAGCGCAAGGCCGCTCTCGGAATGCCTGAGATAGACCCGTTGCGTCGCCCCCAGGAAGTGCACGCGATCAATTTCGAGCGTGAGGCCACCTTGGCCGGCGGGCAGGATCTCGGCACTTTCCGGACGGAAGCGTACCGAGGCACTCGCGGCGTCGGCGGCATGGACCCGCAACTGCCCCGCGGGGCAGGCCAGCATGCCGTCGGAGATCCGTCCATCGATGCGGTTCATGCTGCCGATGAAGCTCGCGACAAACGAATTGGCTGGCTTGAAGTAGATGTCCCGTGGCGAGCCGGCCTGTGCGATGCCACCCTTCTCCATCACGATCACCCGATCTCCGAGCACCATGGCTTCGGCCTGATCGTGGGTGACGTAGATCGTCGTGATCTCGAGCGAGCGAAGGAGCGCATCGATCTCAGCCCTGAGTTCGTCGCGCAAGGCTGCATCGAGCGCGGTCAGCGGCTCGTCGAGCAGCAGCACGCCAGGCTTCATGGCGAGCGCGCGCGCCAGTGCCACGCGCTGGCGCTGACCGCCGGACAGCTGGTC
>JBGSJD010000136.1:0-2344 GCA_041742195.1 Hyphomicrobiaceae bacterium | reverse complement strand
GACGCCGTTGCCGCCGAGCCGGTTCGCGCCGTGGACGCCGCCCGCGTCCTCGCCCGCGCAATAGAGGCCGGCAACCGCCGTCGACGTATCGACCTTCACCACCACGCCGCCCATCAGGTAGTGCGCCGTCGGCACCACCTCGACGAGGCCGCCCGCGAGATCGAAGCCGCAGTCACGGCAGCGCTCGACCATGCCCTTGAACATCTTGGCGACCTTCTCGGGGCCGAGATGCCCCATGGAGATATAGAGGCCACCGTTGGGTGTCGTGCGACCGGCCAGCATCTCGCGATACATGGACTGGGAGACGAGATCGCGCGTCGCCCGCTCGCCGCGCGGATCGTAGTTGAACATGAAGCGCTGCTTGGCGCCGTCGAGCAGGTAGCCGCCCGCTCCGCGCAGGCCCTCCTCGATGATGGTGCCGGTCATGCGCGTGTCGGGGCCCGCCAAGACGCCGGTCGGGTGGAACTGCACCATCTCCATATCGCGAAGCGGCAGGCCGTAGTCGAGCGCCATGGCGAGGCCGTCCATGGCCTTGTCGCCGGAGGGCGTATGGTACTTGTACATCGTCGGGCCGCCGCCGGTCGCGAGCAGTACGGCCTTGGCCGTCACGAGGCGGAACGTGCCTGTGCGGATGTCGATAAAAAGTGCTCCTGACAGATCACGTCCGCCGCCAGCAGCTGGAATAAGCGCGATCGCGCGATGCTCCTCCATGCGGCGGATGGGGCGCGCCCAGACCTGCTCCATCAGCCGATTGATGATCTCGATGCCGGTGAGATCACCCTTGTGGACGGTACGGTCGAAGGTCTGGCCAGCGAACGCCTTGCCGTGCAGCGATCCGTCGGTGTTCCGGTCGAAGAAGCAGCCGACCTCGTTCTCGAGTTCGCGCACGCGCTCGATCGCCTTCACGACCAGCGTCCAGGCGAGTTCCTGGTTCGGCAGCCACTTGCCGCCCTCGATGGTGTCCATGAAATGGCGCTCGATCGAGTCGCCCTTGTGGAGCGCCACGTTGTATCCGCCCTGCACCATGCGGGTGCAGCCCGATTTGCCGAGCAGCCCCTTGGTCGCCACCGTGATGTCGAGCCCGGGATTGGCCTGATGGGCGTGCAGCGCTGCAAAGAGGCCCGCCCCGCCCGAGCCGAGGATCAGAATGTCGGTTTCGTGCCGCTCGATCATGCGTTGCTCCCGGAGCGCCCGCTCGTCGGGTGGCTCCCTCGTTGTCCGGTGACAGAGTGACGGCATCACGCGCCCGATCGCAAGCCCCCAACGGGCGTCGGGCATCTTCCCGCCTGGATCGCGCAACGAGCCCTCTTGGCAAACCGGCAGAATGGCCGTTCTCTATCGCTCCCCACCGGAGATCACACGATGCCGACCCGCAATCCGTTCACCAATCCCGACACGCGCACCGCCGTCGAGGGGCCCTTCGCACGCGAGGAAGTCGTGCTGGCCAATCGCAATCACGGTATCGCGCTCGAAATGCTGCGGCACGACGTGACGCCGGCGGGGTTGCACTACCTGCTCAACCACTTCGACATTCCTTATGTCTCCGAGGCGGATGCGGCCAAGTGGACGCTCAGCATCGGCGGCACGGTCGAGCGGCCGATCTCGATCCCGCTCGCCGAGATCAAGGCATTGCCGGCGGTGACGCAACGGGTGACGCTCGAGTGCGCAGGGAATGGCCGCGGCCTCTTCGAGCCGCGCTGGCCGTCCATGCCCTGGATGCGCGAGGCGGTCGGCACGGCCGAGTGGACCGGCACCCCGCTCCGGGCGGTGCTCGACCGGGCCGGCCTCAAGCCCGAGACCGTCGACATCTCGTTTCACGGCATCGACAGCGGCGTCGACAAGTCGAACGAGCATGAATACGGCCGCAGCCTGACGCCCGACCTCGCGCGCGACGAGAACGTCATGCTGGTGTGGGCCATGAACGGGCAGCCGCTGCTGCCGCAGCACGGCTTCCCGCTGCGCATGATCGTGCCGGGCTGGTACGGCATGGCGAGCGTGAAATGGCTCGACCGGATCGAGGCGCTCGCCACGCCCTATCAGGGCCATCAGCAGGTCGGCACGTACCACTATCGCCAGAAGGACGGCGAGCAGGGCATCCCGATCACCACCATCCGGGTCAAGTCGCTGATGGTGCCGCCCGGCATCCCGGACTGGTATTCGCGCAAGCGCCTCGTCGAGACGGGGCCGGTCACGATCTACGGGCGGGCCTGGTCCGGCGGCGGCACGGCCATTGCGCGGGTCGAGGTGTCGATCAACGGCGTTTGGCGGGATGCCGAACTCGATCCGCCGGCCGGACGCTTTGCCTGGCGCGGCTGGCGCCTTGCCTGGGACGCGACGCCGGGCG
>JBGSJD010000135.1:0-2422 GCA_041742195.1 Hyphomicrobiaceae bacterium | reverse complement strand
GGGCTCGTCGACGAGGCGCGGGCCGAAGCGCGCCGGCTGCTCGATGCGGCGCTGCCGCATGTCGACGACGGAGCGTTCATCGTCGGGTTGGAGCCGTCGTGCCTCCTCACCTTGCGTGACGAGATGCAGACCATGGGGCTCGGGGCGGATGCCGAGCGTCTTGGCGGGCGCGCGGTGATGCTCGAGGAGCTGATCGTCGCCGATATCAAGGCCGGGCATTTGCCGAGGTCCATCGGTCGTCTCGAGGGGACAGTGCATCTTCATACGCACTGCCACCAGAAGGCGTTCGGTGTCGCCGGGCCGGTCGAGGCGACGCTTCGGGCGATTTCGGGGCTCACCGTGAAGCCGATCGAGTCCGGTTGTTGCGGCATGGCCGGCAGCTTCGGCTATCAGGCCGAGACGCACGACGTTTCGATGGCCATGGGCGAGCTGGCGCTGCTGCCGGCCGTGCGCAAGGCCGAGCCGGGCGATCTCGTCGCTGCGGATGGCTTCTCATGCCGGCATCAGATCGCCGACGGTACAGGACGGCAGGCGCGTCACGTCGCCCTGATCCTGCGTGATGCGTTGCGCGAGGGACGTGGGGCACCGCATTCTGAAGCATGACGATCGCCCGTCGCTGCATCGTGGCGGGCATGCATCCAGCGCGTAAGGAGTAGAAAAATGGTCGGAAGCACTCTGGTCGAACTCACGGCCACGGAAGCGCGGGACCGCATGGCCCGTGGTGACGTCACGGCGGAGGCCTACACGCAGGCCTGCCTCGACCAGATCAAGGCGCGGGATGCGTCCGTCGAGGCGTGGGCGTATCTCGATCCGGCGCATGCGCTGTCGCAGGCGCGGGCGCTCGATCTGCAGCGCCGCTCGGGCGCACGGCCGGGGCCGCTGTTCGGGCTGCCGGTCGGGATCAAGGACATCATCAACACGGGCGACATGCCGACGCAGAACGGCTCGCCCATGTTCAAGGGCTTCCAGCCGGATCGCGATGCGACGTGCGTCGCCGTGCTCAGGGCTGCCGGCGCCGTCATCATGGGCAAGACGGTGACGACGGAGCTTGCCAACACGACGCCGAACAAGACGCGCAATCCGCACAATCCGGAGCACACGCCGGGCGGCTCGTCGTCCGGATCGGCGGCGGGCGTGGCGGCCCGCATGATTCCGCTGGCGCTCGGCTCGCAGACGGGCGGATCGGTGATCCGTCCCGGGTCGTTCTGTGGCGTGCATGCGATGAAGCCGACGCTCGGTCTCATTTCGCGGAGCGGCGTGACGCTGCAATCGCATACGCTCGACACGGTCGGCGTCTACGGGCGGTCGCTCTCGGATCTCGCGCTCATCACCGATGTGCTGTCGCAGTACGACCCGTCGGATTCCGTCAGCTACATGCGTGGGCGGCCTCGGCTTGCCGATGCGCTCGAGGGGGCGCCCGGGCCGGCGCCGAAGCTCGCGTTCTTCAAGTCACCCGCGTGGGAACACGCCGAGCCACAGGCCAAGGTCGCGATCCAGTCGTTCGCGGTGCGGCTCGGGGCGGCCGTGCAGGAAATCCAGATCCCGGCGCTCGACGGCATCATCCAGCACCATGCCAATGTGATGGGAGCGGAGAACTCCGGATATTACGGGCCGTATCTCGAGAAAGGCCCCGATGCGCTGAGCCGGGGGCTCGCCGATCGCCTCACTGCGGCGCGGGCGGTGACGGCGGGCGACTACGTCCGTTCGCTCGCGGCGCGGGATCAGCTCTATGCAGAAGTCGAGCGCGTGCTCGGGTCCTATGCGGCGATCCTGACCTTGCCGTCGTGCGGGCCGGCGCCGAAGGGGCTCGGGTCGACGGGGAATGCTGTCTTCAATGCGATGTGGACCTATCTCGGCGTGCCGTGCGTGACCTTGCCGCTGATGACCGTGGACGGCATGCCGTGCGGCGTCCAGCTGATCGGCAAGCGGCGCGACGAGGCACGCCTCCTCGCCACCGCGCGCTGGGTAGAGATGGAGACCGCCGACCGGGGCGTCATGCGTTAGGCCGGCCGACGTCCGCATCCCATCGCGCCGAACAAAAAACGGGCGGCCCTTCGCAATGGGGCCGCCCGTCGTTCGTCGGGTTTGGCTCGTGCGGCGATCAGGCCTTCATCACGGCCCGGATGCCGTCGGCGATCTTGGCGCGGTTCGGGAACACGTGATCCTCGAGGCCGGGGCTGTAAGGGATCGGCACGAACAGGGCGCAGACGCGCTTCACGGGCGCCTTGAGCTTGCGGAACGTCGCCGGGTCCTCCGTGACGAGGGTCGCGATCTCGGCCGAGGCGCCGCAGATCGGTCCGGCCTCGTCGGCGACCAGCAGGCGGCCCGTCTTCATGACGCTCGCCTTGATGGTCTCGGCGTCGAGCGGCGCGATGGTGCGCGGGTCGATGACCTCGACGGAGATGCCTTCGCCGGCCAGCGT
>JBGSJD010000134.1:0-1735 GCA_041742195.1 Hyphomicrobiaceae bacterium | reverse complement strand
GGTCCCTGAGACGGCTGCGGTGAGACCCGCCGCTGCGCCGGCTGCGAGGCTGCCCGAGAGCGCGTCCCGGCGCGTGATACCTGTCATGGCTCAGGGTTCCGTGTGGGGGATAGACCGACCGGCGCGCTGATAGCGTGTCGGCGGAACTCTGTCGAGGCGCTCAGGGCGTGCCCGGAAGCCAACGGCGCGGAGTCTCTCGGGCGTCGTCGTAGGCGGCTTCGAAGACGGGCGAGGCGAGGATCGCGCGAACGTGCAGCACGGTCGTCCCCGTATTGGAGAAACTGTGTTTGATCCCCGCGGGAATGACGACGCTGTGCCCGGCGCGCGCCGCATGGGCGACCTCGCCGACGACGATGCGCGCGTCTCCCTCGAGAACGGTCAGGATCTCCTCGACCGCATGGAGATGCGTCGGCGCGCCGAGGCCGGGATCGCACCACTGTTCGAAGACGCAGAGCTGGCGCGTGCCGTTGGCGGCCGACGCCACCATGCGGGTCAATACGCCGGGCCGCCACGCGTCTTTCGGCTCCCCGGTCTGGTCGATGAGTCGTGCGGTCATGGGCCCTCGTCGTGTGGGACGTCCGTGCAGGTTGCTATAGCATGGCGACGGCTCGCTGGCGCGTCGGGTTGCGGTCGCGGGATCGTGGACTATCTATGAAACGGAGTAGCGTTGAGCGTCGTCAGCGGACCGTATCGCTGTCGTCGAGAGACAAGGACATGCCCATGAGCACGCTGCCTCACGTCGATCCCGTCCCCGGTGATGTCCAATCGTGCGACGCCCTCGAGCAGGTCATCGTGCCCCGCGCCCGCGACCTCGGCGGCTTCGAGGTGCGCCGCGCGTTGCCCGCGCAAGGCCGGCAGATGATCGGGCCCTTCATTTTCTTCGACCAGATGGGGCCGGCCGAATTCATCATCGGCAAGGGGATCGATGTCCGGCCCCACCCCCACATCGGGCTGG
Source organism: Hyphomicrobiaceae bacterium (assembly GCA_041742195.1). Classification (GTDB taxonomy): domain Bacteria; phylum Pseudomonadota; class Alphaproteobacteria; order Rhizobiales; family Hyphomicrobiaceae. The sequence goes on along the minus strand of JBGSJD010000134.1, from coordinate 780 downwards.
CGACGGTGACCTACCTGTTCCAGGGCGAGATGTGGCACCGGGACAGCCTCGGCACGTCGATGGTGATCAAGCCGGGAGAGGTCAATCTCATGACCGCCGGCCGTGGCATCGTCCACTCCGAGCGCGAGACACCCGAGGCTCAGGCGAGGCAGCGAGAGATGTTCGGCATCCAGGCCTGGATGGCGTTGCCGAAAGAGGCCGAGGAAATGGCACCGGCGTTCGCGCATCATGGCCTCGCCGAGTTGCCCCGCATCGAGGGCGAAGGCAAGCGCGTCCGCCTCGTCCTCGGCGAGGCGTTCGGACGCCGCTCGCCGGTGGAGTTCCCGCACCCCGCACTTTACGCCGAGGCCGTTCTGGCGCCGGGGGCCGTGCTGCCGCTCGACCCGCATTACGACGAGCGTGCCGTCTACATCGCCTCTGGCGAAATCGACATTGCCGGCCAGCGCTTCGAGCAAGGCCGATTGCTCGTGTTCCGTCCCGGCGACCGGATCTCCATCCTGGCGTTGTCGCAGGCCCGCCTGATGGTGCTCGGTGGCGAGCCGATGGACGGGCCGCGCCACATCTGGTGGAACTTCGTGTCGTCCTCGCGTGATCGCATCGAGGCGGCAAAGGCCGACTGGAAGCAGAAGCGCTTCGACACGGTGCCCGGCGACGAAGCCGAGTTCATCCCCTTGCCGTGACCTGGCCGACGCTCACGGCGAGACGCGCGCCATCGCCGGCGCGGCCGGGGATGTCACGGCGGCACCTTTGGGGGCGACAGGCTTCGCGACGGGCTTGGCG
>JBGSJD010000133.1:0-20782 GCA_041742195.1 Hyphomicrobiaceae bacterium | reverse complement strand
GATCGACGCGCGCGGCGCGCCACGCTCCGTCTGGACGATCAAGCTGTTCGGCAAGCACCGCACGCTCTGGGCCTCGAAGGCCAAGCAGCCCGTCGCCGTCGATGTGCTCGGCTGCTGGGACACGGTCGGCTCCTTCGGCATCGCAAAGACGATCGCCGGGATCAACTTCCAGCAGCTCAACATGGGCAAGGACCTGTCGGTGCCGGAAAGCGTGCAGCAGGCCTACCACATGGTGGCGCTCGACGAGCAACGCGACAGCTTCGAGCCGACGCTGATGGACCCCGATCCGAACCGTCCGGAGCGCATCGTCGAAGTGTGGTTCGCCGGCGATCACGCCAACATCGGTGGCGGCTGGGCGACGGACCGACTGTCCGACATCACGCTTGATTTCCTGCTCAGCCGGATCAGCAGCGGATACGCCCAGAGCGCCGAGCTGGCCGGCCAGGACGAAAGCTGGGGCGTCTATCTCAAGGCCTGGAAGGCCGACAAGGCAGAATACTGGGAGCGGCAGGACGACAATCCCCACGTCGTCGACCCCGATCCGCTTGGCCAGATCTCACAATGGTTCAGCCATCTCTACGAGTACCGCCCCCGCACGATGCCGCAGCATGCGGTGATCTCGGATACGGTCTTCAATCGTATGGTGGAATCGTTGCCGCTCTATGCGCCGCAGGCCCTGTTCAACCTGAACGACAAGCTGCACGACCGCCGTCTGCTCATCGACGGGCAGGTTCAGAAGCTTCAGGAAACGAGCCTTCTGTCCGACGACGATCAGGCCAAGATCAAAGGCTATCAGGCAAAGCTGCGGCTGAACCGCTTCGACGAGTACTGGAACACCAAGGTGCTCGCCGCGCGGAAAGGAAAGTTCAAGCCTCCGGCCGAGGCGCTGGCCAACCTGCCGCCTGCCAAGACCGTGGCTGCGTGATGCCGCGCCGGTGCCGGCGCTCTGGTCCCGGCCGCCAGACGAACGGCGACCGGAACGTGCCCGACAAGCATCGTCGGTGTGATCGCGTGGGAACGCGAGGTCGCTACGTCCGCATCAGGCTCGGGAGCCAGGTGATGATCGCCGGGAAGACCATGCAGATGGCGAGACCCAGGATCATGAGCAGCACGAAGGGCATCGACGACTTGTAGATGTCCATCATCGTGATGTCCGGGGGCACCACCGCCTTCATGTAGAACAGGTTGAAGCCGAATGGTGGGGTCAGGTACGCCAGCTCCATGTTGATCACGAAGAGGATGGCGAACCACAGCGGATCGAAGCCCAGCGACATGACGATCGGGAAGAAGATCGGCGCCGTCAGCAGAACGATGCCCGTCGGATCGAAGAACATGCCCAGCACGAACAGGATCGCCTGCATGGTGATCATAACCATCCAGGGATCGCCCACGCCCTTGATCAACGTACTGACCAGTGATGACGCGCCGGTCACGGCATAGAGCGCCGTGAAGGCCGAAGCCGCGAACACGATCCAGATCACCATGGCGCTCAACCGGAGCGTGATGAACAGTGCCGAGCTGAAGCTCTCCCAGGTGAACGTCCGCTTTAGCAGGGCGCTGACGATTGCGCCCAGCGCGCCGATCGCCGACGCCTCGCTCGGTGTCGCGATGCCGAAGAACATCGACCCCATGACCGCGAAAATGAGCCCGATCGGTAGCAGCAGCGCGCCAAGCAGCTTGAACCTTTCACTTGCCGGCAACCGGTCTTCCGGCGGCACGCTCGGCCCCAGGTCCTTCTGGAAATGGCAGCGGATCAGGATGTAGGCGACGAACAGGGAACTCAGCAGCAAGCCCGGCAGAATACCGGCGATGAACATCTGCCCGACGGATTGGCGCGACGACAGGGCCAAAATGATCATGAGCACGCTCGGTGGGATAAGAATACCGAGTGAGCCGCCAGCCGAAATGCAACCGATCGCAATGTCCTTCTTGTAGCCGCGCTTCAGCATCGACGGCAAGGCGATCAGACCCATCGACGTCGTGGCGGCGCCGCTGATGCCCACCATCGCCGCAAACAACGTACAGATGAGCACCGTGCCGGCCGCGAGACCGCCCCGCAGCCCGCCCATCCAGTGATACATCAGTTCGTACATGTCCTCGGCAATGCCGCATCGTTGCAGCATGGCGCCCATGAATATGAACATGGGCACGGCCACGAGCAGGAACATGTCCATGGCCATGTAGGTTCGGTTCGCGAGGATCGGCAGCGCGTGCGGTCCCCACAGCAGAATGATGAAAAACGTTGCCACACCGCCGATGGCGAACACCAGCGGCAGACCTGCAAGCAGCAGAAAGACAAGGCTGCCGAACAGGATCACAGTCAGCCATTCCGGGCCAAGGCCAAGCATCAACGTACTCCTGGAGAGATTGCGTCGCCGCGCGGGGTCTGGCGCGCCGTGACTAGAGATTCGAGCTTGGGATGGGGCCCATTCCGGGGATCGGAACCTTCACCGGAAACACCTCCTCGCCCTTGATGATGATCGCGATATCGCGGATCAGCTTGGCGAAGACCTGCATGAGGAACAGGAAGCAGGCGACCGGGACCGTCGTGCGCAGCGGATAGTAGATCGGCTTCCAATGCGACATGGTCGTCTCGCCGATCGCCCACGAATTGATCGTGATCTGCAGCGACGTCCAGAACAGCACGCCGAGAAAGAGGAAGGCAAAGCCGCTCGTCAGCACATCGAGGATGGCGCGCCCGCGCGGCGAGAGCTGCCCCCAGATGATGTCGACGTTGACGTGGCCTCCTGACAGATGGGTATAGGCACCGCCAAGGACGATATAAGCACCGAATATGAACAGCGAGATCTCATAAGCCCACTGCGATGGGCTATTGAAGAAGTATCTCAGCACGATCTCCCAGACCATGACGAAGAGCATCGGGACAACCAGAAACGCCACGACCCAGGCGAACTTGGCGTTGATCCAATCCGTCAAGCGCAGATAATTCTCGATGAGTTTCACCGTCTACTCCCAATCCCGCTGGCGTCTGTGCACGGGTGCCTCGCGCGACGATGCCAGCCCTCAACCTGATCGCTCCGCAGCGCACTCGCTCGGACCAGCCGAGCGCGCATCCACGTGACCATTTGGGCACGATGCGTCTTCCTAGATGCAACGCGCGATCTCAGGCCCCGGCGCGCTGCCGGGGCCCAAGCTCAGTCTCCGTCGACCGGAGCGAGTTACGTCGGGAGCCGCTTCGGCCCGTAGTAGTCCTTATGGAGCTGGCGGGCCTTGGAGTAGATGTCGATCACCCGGTCGATGAAGGGATCCTTGCCCTTCTTCGCGAGGAACTGCTGCCAGCACCATTCGGCGGCCTTCAACAGTTCGTCGTCGGGCATCATGAGCGTCTGCATGCCGCCGTCGGCGAGCTTCTTGCGACCGCCTGCGTCAGCTTCGAGGGTCAGCGCTGCAAGCTCCGTATTCATCGTGCGCGAGGCGGTGATCATCACCTCCTGCAGATCCGGCGGCATCTCGTTGAAGGTCTTGAGGTTCATGATGACCTCGACGACGTCGTACGGGATCACCGACGGATTGATGTAGTACTTGCAGACCTCGTGCATCTTCATGCCGGCCCAGGCATCCGGCGATCCGAACGCCGCAGCATCGAGGATCTTGGTCTGGATGGCGGTGTAGACCTCGCCGCCCGGAACAGTGACGATCGACGCCCCGTTCTTCACGAGCCAATCGGCCCAGATGCCGAACGCGCGAACCTTCATGCCCTTGAAGTCTTCGTACTTCTGGACCGGACGGGTCGACACCATGGCGCCCCACTCGTCCGAGATCATATAGGTCAGGTGCGCGACATTGTGGGGCTTGTAGGCTTCCTGCCAGAGCTCCTTGATGCCCATGAAGTGGTAGATGTTCTCGTAAAACTCGAGGGTCGTGATCGGGAAGAACGGCACGGCCCACAGGAACTCGCCGACGGGCACGATGCCCCGGTGATAGATCGACGAAGTGACGGCGAGGTCGGCCACGCCAGAGCCGACGCCGCGGAAGGTTTCGCCGATGCCCAGCAGGACCTCGGCGTTGAAGTTCTGGACCTCGATGCGGCCGCCGGACAGCTTCTTGACCCGGTCGACGTACAGCTGTGCGGCCTTGTCCTGGGCCGCAATGCCGATGCCGGTCCAGTTGCTCTGGAGTTTCAGCTTATATGTCTTGTTCTGGGCCTTGGCGATCGTCGGCATGCTGAGCGCGACCGCACCGGCGCCGACTGCCGCCGTCTTGATATAGTCGCGCCGGCTGAGCGCCGACTTCCCAGGCGTCGCCTCACCGGCCGCCGGCTGACCCGTCGAGGCCAGGTCCTTCGTCGTCTTATCCACCATCATCTTCCTCCCAATAGGCTTTTGCTCTGAGGCCTGCTCGGCCAACGCATCGATTGTGGCACAGGAACCGACGCGCGCAACAATGAATAGCGCTCGATCGGAACATGGGGATGACACCCGCCGCCCCAGGGTGGGCAATCCGATCAGCGATGCCCGTCGGGGATCATCCAGACTGTCGCGCGAGTTGGTCGAGGACCTGCTTGCGCAGCTCGGTCTTCAGCACCTTGTTGGCCGGCGACAACGGCATCGGCTCCCTCCTGAAGGTGATGCCGCGGGGACATTTGTAGCCCGCCAGATGCGCCCGGCAGTGCGCCACCAGGTCATCTGCGGAGACTTCGGAGCCTTCGGCGAGGATCACGACGGCATGGACGGCTTCGCCCCATTTTTCCGACGGTACGCCGATGACCGCCACCTGCGACACGGCGGGATGCGTGGAGATCACATCCTCGATCTCGGTCGGGTAGACGTTCTCGCCACCGGAGATGATCATGTCCTTCGATCGGCCGGAGATGTATAGGAGACCGTCCCTGTCGAAGTAGCCCATATCGCCGGTATGAAACCAGCCGCCGCGAAGTGCGACCGCATTTTCATCCGGACGGTTGAGATAGCCCTTCATGACCGTCGGCCCGCGAGCGACGATCTCGCCGATCTCGCCTTGGGGCAGTTCGCGATCGTCGGCGTCGAAAATCCGGATGTCGAGGTAAGGAACCGGGCGGCCGACCGAGTTGAGTTTGCCCGCCTTCGGTCCATCGAGAACGTGATAGTCAGCGGTCAGCGCCGCCAGCATCGGCGACATTTCCGTCATGCCATAGCCGTTGTTGAGTCTGGCCGATGGAAACGCGGCGATGACCTTCTCGAGGAGGTCGCGCGGTGTCGGCGATCCGCCGAGTGTGATCTGGCCCACGCATGACAAGTCGTAGCGAGCGAAGTCGGGATGCGCGAGGATCATGTGCATCATCGTCGGAACGAGCGTGAGCGAATGGATCCTGTGGCGCTCGATCAGCGCCATCATCTCGGTCACGTCGAAGCGCTGCATGATGACCGAGTGAATGTTGAGGAGCACGGCCGAGAATATTCGCGAACCCGGCGCGAGGTGAAACATCGGGCCGACGACCATCTGGGCGCTGTTTCGCTCGTTGCCCATGATGTGCGGAGCGCCCATGGCGTTCGCAAACAGGTTCCAGTGCGACAGCATCACGCCCTTGGAGCGCCCTGTCGTTCCGCCCGTGAAATAGATGATCAACGTGTCGTCGTCGGACGTTCCCCGCGTGGTCGGAGCGCCGGTTCGTGTCGCCAATTCCTCATAGGCGATGTTCGACGCGCGCACCGACGGTCCGACTTCGATCATGTGCGGCGAATGAGCGGCCTCGGCCACGGCCTGGCACGCCAGATCGGCATGTGCGGCGTCGAAGATCAGCGCTTTTGGCGTGCACTCGCGCAAGGCGGCCGCGCACTCGCGAGCCGACCAGCGAAAGTTCATCACGACAGCCTCGCAACCGGCCAGCGACGGCGCGAAATAGCACTCGAAGAGCGCGTCGGAATTGAACCCGAGGTAGGCGACCCGATCACCCGTCGTCAGGCCGAGGCGCTCGAGGCCGGCGGCAATGTTGCGACAGCGGGCGTGCACCTCGCGCCACGACTTCGTACGCCCCTCGGCCGTGACCGCGGGATCGTCCCCGTAGACCCGGGAAGCTTTCTCGAGCAGGTCCCCGAACCGAACGGTCATGAGCATATCCTTGCGCCACTGCCTTGCATCCGCGCGGCTCCCGCGCTCGCGGCAAATTCGATGACAATCGACCGAGCGTCAAGGAAGCTGCCTTCGGCTTCATGGCGGGTCGAACCGGGCCCACCGCCGTTGTTGCCCGCGGCACGACCCTGCACTACGGTGCGCAAAACCGCTCTGGGGAGACTTTGTCGATGGATGTCATCGAGGCCATTCGCACGCGCACGTCCATCCGGGCGTTCAAGCCCGATCCCGTCCCGCGCGCGACCATCGACAAGCTCCTCGAGATCGCGCAGCGCGCGCCGAGCGGGACGAACACCCAACCTTGGCATACCTACGTGTGCACGGGCAGCGTCAAGAAAGCGATCAGCAGCGACGTGATCGAACTGGCCCGCAGTGGGCAAGGCAAGTCCTATGCGGATTTCGGCTACTATCCCGCCAAGTGGAGTGAACTTCACAACTCGCGGCGGCGTGAGCTCGGCTGGGCGCTGTTCGGACTTCTGGGTATCCAGAAAGGTGATCGGGAAGCCGGAACCCGGCAGGCGCTGCGCAATTTCGAGTTCTTCGACGCGCCGGTCGGACTGTTCGTGACGACCGATGCCTATCTCGGCCAGGGCAACTGGGCCGACGTCGGAATGTATATCCAGTCGATCATGCTGGCGGCGAAGGGGCTCGGCCTCGAAACCTGTCCGCAGGCGGCCTGGGTTCCGTACCAGGAGGCGATCTTTCGCCATCTCGACGTCCCCTCGGACCAGGTTCTCGTGACGGGCATGAGCATCGGCTACCCGAAAGAGGACGCCATCGAGAACACCCTCGTCAGCGACCGCGAGACCATCGCGAATGTGGTGAAGTACTACGGGTTCGACTGAGCCGCTCGGCCGATACCCACCGGGACGAGACGGCGGGTCGGAAGGACTTGACGAGGATTCCGGTCATCGCTCACTTCCTCCGCCGTCCCGGGCCGGAGACAGAAGCCGCGCGCCAGGTCGTGGAATAGGCGCCGCATTCGATCGTTGTGCACGCTCAGTCTGTCACCCTGACAGGAGAGTTCCATGACGAGACCACTCAGGATCCTGATTGCGCCTTCCGGCTTCAAGGAAAGTCTGAGCCCCATCGGAACAACCACGGCGATGGCGCGTGGCCTGCAGCGCGTATGGCCCGATGCGGAGTTCCGCCTGGCGCCAGTTCCCGACGGCGGCGAGGGATTTGTCGAGACCCTCGTCTGGCTGGCTGGCGGGACCACGCGGGACGTCCGTGTGTCGGGCCCGCTCGGCGAGCCCGTCGACGCCCGTATCGGCTTTTGCGGTGACTTCGGCAATCGAACGGCGTTGATCGGGATCAGTTCGGCGGCGGGGCTTTCGCTCGTCCCGCGCGATCGCCGCGACCCGACACGCACATCGAGCCGCGGTGTCGGCCAACTCATGAGGGCAGCCCTCGACTTCGGAGCCCAACATCTGGTGATCGGTTGCGGGGACTCGGGCGTTCATGATGCCGGAATGGGTCTCGCCACGGAGCTGGGCGTCCATTTTCTCGACGAGTCCGGGCGACAGCTCGGGGACGGTGGAGGCGAATTGGCACGGCTGGCGCAGATCGACCTCTCCGCGCTCGATCGACGGCTCGGTGGTGTCACGATCGAGGCCTCCGTCAATGCCGAGAACGTGCTGCTCGGCGCGCGGGGCGTCACACGTCGCCACGCGGCCCAGAAAGGCGCGACGGAGCAGCAGGTCGAGGCTCTGGAGCACGCATTCGCCTCCTTCGATCGCGTGGTGCGTTCGAAACTCGGCATCGATATCGCCCAGTTGCCCGGCTCAGGCGCGTCGGGTGGTATCGGGGCAGCTCTCGTTGCATTCACAGGTGCGACGCTGGTGCCGCGCATGGAGTTCATCGCGCGCTTTCTCGACCTCGATGCCTTGCTCGAAGGCGTCGACATCGTCGTCACGGGCGAGGGCATGCTCGACGGGCAGTCCACCATGGGCAAGGTGCCGTGCGCGATTGCGCGGATCGCCGCCGAGCGCGGCATTCCGACCATCGCTGTGGCGGGATCACTGGGACAGGATGTCGAGTGGGTGCGCGAGCACGGCATCGTGGCTTATGCCAGCATCCTCGAGCAACCGTGCCCACTCGACGACGCGCTCCGCGATGCCGAAGCCCTGCTGGAGCGCGCGACCGAGCGCGTCGCCCGGATGCTGCATGTAGGCGTGCAGCTCGGCGAGCGGAAGCGCGCTGCTGATGCCGTCAGGTGGCGGCGAACGGCCGCCCGGCGGCAGGCGATTATCGAGGCGGCTTGCCTGTAGTCCGGCCGTCGCCAGCCATCGCGAAGCAAGGGCAGGGAATAGAACCATCGCTCCATCGTTGTCGGCGCAGAATGTGCGCACGCCGCGCTCAGCCCGAGACAGTCGAGTGCATACCCATGAAGCCCGATGATCCCGAACCGAAGCCGACAGGTGACGATCCCCGGAGCGTGAGCACAGACGCGGCTGGCCCTGTTGCGGCGCGCCCGGCGAGACGGGGCCCCGTCTTGCTGAGCGAGATCGCGGCGTTTTCCTTTCTCGCCATGGCGCATCTGGTGTCCACCTCATTTCCATCCGAGCCGAGGCCCGACCATCAGGATGGGTTCGTGACTGCGCCGGTCATCCATGGGCAGCTCGCGGTCGTCGTGACGGCAACGGGGACGGTCGAGCCCCTCCACATCGTCGATGTGTCGACAGAGCTGTCCGGCACGATCACCAGGGTGCACGTCGAAGCCAACCAGAAGGTGATGGCTGGCGAGGTGCTCGCGGAACTCGACGATGCGACCTGGCAGCAGGAGAACCTGCGCGCCAAGGCCGTTGTCGCGGCCGCCAGGGCTCGGCTTCTCCAGGCCGAAGCCGAGCGCACGGCGCTGCAGAAGGATCTCACTCGCAAATCGACGCTGGCTCAGCGAGGGCAGACGTCGCAGCGGGACCTCGACCAGTCGATCTCCCTCGCCCAGCAGAACGCGGCCCGGATCGAAACCCTCAAGGCCGAACTCGCCGTTGCCGAAGCCGACGCAAAGATCGCCGAGGCACGGCTGGCCAAGGCACGGATCACGGCGCCGATCGATGGCATCGTCCTGCGCCGCGCCGTGGAGCCCGGCCAGACGATTGCCGCCTCGCTGGCATCACCGGTGCTGTTTCGCCTTGCTCCGGACCTCGAGAAGATGGAGCTTCGGGTCAACATCGACGAAGCGGATGCGCTGCGCATCCATCGAGGCCAGACGGCGACATTCGATGTTCACGCGCTGCGCGGGCGCAGGATCGGTGCCGTCGTCGAGAGGGTTCATATCGGCCCCGAGATCGTACAGGGCGTGGTGACCTACAAAGCGATCCTGCACTTCGACAATCGTGAGATCCAGCTCCGCCCCGGCATGACGGCGAATGCCGACATCGTGGTCGACAAGGTCGACCGCGGCCTGCTGGTGCCAAACGCGGCTCTGCGATTTGCCACGACGTATCTCGCGTCGGTGTCGACCAGCGAGCCAACGCTCGGCGGGCTGCAACGTTTCTGGGCAGCGGCCAACCCGCAAACGCGGCAGACGACGGCGTGGTCGAGCCTGGGCGAGCCTCTCGACGCCGACGAACGGCTCGTGCTCGCGAGCGGGAATGGCGAAGTCAGGCCCATCCGGATCCGAGTCGGCCTGAGTGACGGACATCTGACGCATATCCTCGGCGGCGATATCGACACCGAGCGGCGCGTCGCCGTCGATCTTGGCCGGGGCGCCGATCAGGCGGGGCGCCGATGACGACCGCTTCGCCCATCGTTGCGTTGCACATGGCGAGCAAGACCTACGGGCGTGGGGACGCCCGCGTCGAGGCCCTGAAGTCGGCAACAGTGTCGATCCGACCCGGTGAGTTCGCGGCCATCGTCGGGACAAGCGGATCGGGAAAGTCGACGATGCTCAATCTCCTCGGGTGCCTCGATGTGCCCTGCTCGGGCTCCTGCCGTCTCGCCGGTGTGGAGACGGCATCGCTCGCGGTCGAGGAGAGATCCCGTCTGCGACGCGATACCATCGGGTTCGTATTCCAGGGCTATCAGCTGCTCGAGCGTATGGATGCCTGGCGCAATGTCGAGCTGCCGCTGATCTACCGGGGAGTGCCGCCGTCCGAGCGCGGGCGACGGGTCGAGCGCGCGCTCGCGGCCGTCGGGCTCATCGATCGGGCCAAGCATCGCCCCGGCGCGCTGTCGGGCGGTCAGCAGCAACGGATCGCCATCGCGCGCGCCATCGTCTCCGAGCCGCCGCTCCTCATCGCCGACGAACCTACGGGCGCCGTGGATGCCGCCACGGGGGACGGCATCATCGACGTCTTCCACCACCTCAACCGGACGCAGAATACGACCGTCGTCCTCGTCACTCACGACGAGAGGATTGCGCGCCGATGCCACCGCATGATCAGCCTTGCGGACGGGCGCATCGTCAGCGATATGCCGACCGAGGCCTCAGGCGATGCAGAGTGAGCTGCCTCGTCACGCCATCGATGCGCTCAGCGCCAATCCCTTGCGCTCGTTGCTCACGATCCTGAGCGTCGTCGCCGGTGTTGCGGCCGTCATCGCGATGATCACCCTCGGCCACGGCGTCTCGCGCAAGGTCGAGGCCGAGATCAGCAAACTGGGCGTCGGTGTCCTCACCCTTCGCGTCGGTCAGCGTGCGCGCGGCGGAAAAGGGGCCTCGATCGAGTCCCAGGCCTTCGACTATGCCGATGTCGAGGCCATCCGCTCCGGCTTGCGAAATGTTCGCTCGGTCGTGCCGCTCGTCTCGCGCAAGGCGCGCGTGGTGTCAGGCCGTCACAACCTGATGACCACGCTGCTGGGAACCGAGAGCGACTATTTCGCGGCGCGTGGCTGGTCCCTTGCGGACGGGCGGGCGTTCACACCGCACGAGACGCACGTCGGCGCCGCGGTCTGCATCATTGGCGAAACGATCCGCGCCCAGTTCTTCAACGGAGGCGAGGCACTCGGCGGCCTTGTCAGACTTGGCTCGGTGCCGTGCACGGTGATCGGCGTCCTGGCGCCACGTGGACAGGCGGGCGAAGAGGACAGCGACAACATCGTCGCCATACCCTTCGATGCCTATCAACGACGCGTGCAGGGAAGCCCGGATATCGGAACGATCGTCGTGACGGCCGTCGGCGGTAAGGTCACACAGGCGCAGAAGGACGCACTCGAGGCGCTGATGCGCGAGCGACGGCGTCTCGATCCGTTCGAGCCGAGCGACTTCACCCTCCTCGACATGCGCCAGATCGCCGAGGCATCGGCGGCCACAGCCCGCATCATGACTTCGCTGCTCGGCTCGATCGCCGGCCTCATGCTGCTCGTCGGCGGTCTCGGGATCACCAACGTCATGCTGGTCTCGGTCGCGGAGCGCCGCCGCGAGATTGCCATTCGTATGGCGATCGGAGCCCTTCCAGGGCACATCCTGCGTCAATTCCTGATCGAGGCCGTCACTCTCTCAGCGATCGGCAGCGTGCTCGGAACCCTCGTCGGTATCGGATCTGCGGTGTTCCTGGCCCCTCTGCTGCAGGTTCCTTTCGTGCTCGATGCGGGGGTCGTGTGGGTGTCCCTCGTGATGGCACTGACCGTTGGAATCACGTTCGGTTTCATACCGGCGCAGCGCGCTGCGCGCCTCGACCCGATCGCCGGTCTTCGCGCCGCCTGATGCGCATCCAGCCGACGATCACGTGGCCGCCGACGTACGGCTCCAGGCGAGCCAACGCCAATTATCCGAGACCCGATTGGAATATCGATCGAGCCCGGACGTTGTGAGGACGGCGCCGGCTGCCAGCCGGTGTCGAACAGCAAAGATGGAGTCTGGTATGTCCAAGACCATGAAGTTCACAACGGCCGTCGCGGCGTTCGCGGTCGGCGGCGCTCTGACCGCGCAAGCCGAGACGGCCACGAACCTGCTCCCGGGCGGGATGCCGAGCGTCACAACCGAGGCTGCAACTGACACGGCTCAGTCCGCTCTTCCGACGACGTGGCAGGAGGCCCGCTCGCGGCGCTTCAACCGCGGCAACTCCAATTCGAGCTCGAATTCGTCCTCGAACTCGAACAGCAATTCCAGCTCAAACTCGTCCTCGAACTCGAGCAGCAACTCCAGCTCGAACTCGTCCTCGAACTCGAGCAGCAACTCCAGCTCGAACTCGTCTTCGAACTCGAGCAGCAACTCCAGCTCGAACTCGTCTTCGAACTCGAGCAGCAATTCCAGCTCGAACTCGTCTACCTAAGCCCCGGGTTCTGCATCGCGGGGATGCCGGTGCTTCCGGCATTGGAAGGGCGAGCGGCTTCTGGGCCGCTCGCCCTTTCCACGTTCACCTCTGCCGCACGAAGGAGACCATGCTGCGATCGATCTCATCCAGTCCGGTGATGCTCTCCGGCTCGCCTGAGCCGGGGCTCTCTCGCGTCGTGATGCCACGTGCGGCGGCGCATACCGGGCGCGCGCCGACGCAGAACGGGAGCCCGGCGGCCGATGCCATCCGGGCTCGCGAAGCGGCAGTCAATTTCCGATCTGTGGTGCCGCAAGCCTCAGCGCTTGGCACGGGCCTCCTGGCGATACCAGCCTTCGGTGACCTGCGTCTGCCTCAGGATCTTGAGACGCAGTTCCTTCTCGCGCGTGGTCTCGACCCGGACGGCTCCCTCGATGTGCGTCGCGTCGCGGCGAAAGGGAATGACCTGAACCAGCGGGTAGCCGCGCTCGAGCTTATGCACGCCGTCGGAGCCCTTCGCGATGAAGGGGAAATTGATCAGGCTCTGGTAGGTGTCGGTATCGACGACACCCGCCAGCACCTCGACGACGGGATCGGGTCGGTTCAACGGCGGAACGAACAGACAGCTCCAGCCCGGCGGCGTCTTGATCGTCCAGTAATTGTGGAACTTGCACGGCGGACGTGGCTCGAAGGGATTGCCGGCAACCTGATGCATGCCGTGGTTCGATACCATGACCTTGTCGAAGTCCCAGCCGGCGTCGACGTGCGTGCCGCCGTTGCGGATCTCGAGTCGAACCGAGGCTGCGAGTGGCAAGATCCACCCGGTCGTCAGGGCGTCGAGGAACGGCATGCAGCGCTTGATGGTCAGGCCACTGCTGCCGGAGGAGACCTCGCCGGGGGTAATCGCCGGCAGTTTGCGGAACCAGTCCGGCATCACGCCTTTGGCTGGCGTCGGCTCCGCGATGACGCCCTTGTCGGCTTCATCGCACAGAAATTCGATCCGAGGCGGTGAGCGCATGAACATTCAAGGCACCTTGCGATGTTGGAGTCCGATCCAACAACGTCGCGTGTGGCTGCCTATTCCATCGGGCCCGTGACACGTGCCGGCTCAGTCGCGCTCGATGCCGGCAAGCGGCATCGCGAAATCCGAGCCATTCAGCTCGAAGCGCTCTAGACTGAGACGCAATCTTGCCCGGAACTGACCGACGACGAGATCCCGCGATGCCGACCGAAACCAGCCACGATCATCCGGACGTCGAGAGTACGCTCGAGTTCGCGCACACGCGCGCGGCGGCACAGAAGTTCTTTCCCTATACCTTCGTCGGTCTGGTCCTCGGCGCGTTCCTGACCGCTCCGGTCGGCAGCGTCTCGGCATCAGATCGCAATCCCATTCTCGGCGCGGCCATCATCGCCATCTCTCTTTTGATGCTCGTTCTTGTCGTTCACCGGACCCGGCAACCGAACGTCGCGCGTATCGTCCTGTCGCGCGACGGCATTCTGTTTCGCGATCTGTCCGAGCGGTTGATCCCATGGAGCGAGGTCCTTGACGTCGGGGTCGCCCGCGTGAACAAGCCGGGTGATCTCATCTCCGAGGAGGTCACGGAGCTTGTCGTGTCGCAATCCTTCCTGCGCGCCATGAAGGCCGGCCGATGGCTCATTCCTTCGGTCATCGCCCGGAGTGGCGAACCGAGCGCGATCTACATTTCATACTTTCACACCCTGCCGCGGGAGGCGTTCCACGCGGCTGTGCTCGAGAGATGGCGGGCCTTCGGGCCCAATGCCGACAGCGTAGCGCCGCCGACCCGCCCGGCCTCGCGCGATGCACCTCGACACGCTGTGACGGCGCCGCTGCCTGCCGTGGGGGATACGTTCGTCGCGCTGCTCACGACGGCGCGCCTCCGCGACCGCCTCGTCATCGGACTGTCGTGCGTCGGGATGGCGATCCTCCTCGCCAATCACTTCGGGCTGTGGACGACCGCCGGACAGATCCGGGCCCGGGAGGAAGCGGCCAAACTGGAGGCGTGGAAGCGCGATATCGAGGCAAGCCGCAAAGCCACAGAGGAGGAGCGGCGACGGTGGCAGGAGCGGATGGATCGCGCCTTCAGATGACGGGTACGCTCGTGGAACCGCGCGCCGCCACCAGCGCTACGCCCTTGATCTGGGCGTAGACGTCGGCGCCTCTGGCAAGCCCCAGCGCGACGAGCGACTTCCTCGTGATCCGCGCGACGATCCGGTCGCCGGTGCCGTCGTGGCCGAGCGCGAGAATGACGTTGGACTGTGGCGTCTCCGGAGAGCCGTCGATCGAGAGAATGCGCACCGGCAGACAATTGAGGATGGTCGAATCCGTCGGGCGAGACCGCGACAGGCTGACGTCGGAGGCCGCGATCCGAAGGCGACGCATCGCGCCCGGTGCGCCGTGCCGGCCAGCGACGATCAGCCGGCCGCCGTCGACCTCCAGTTCGGTCAGCGCATAGGCGTCGTCGATGCGGACCACGCGGCCCGCCAGCACGACCGTCGCGTCCGGCGATGCGAGAAGCGGCAACGTCGGATCGGTCTGCAGATCCTGGAGCGGGCCGCATGCCACAGCCCGGCCATCGCGAATCAGAACCAGCGTGTCGGCAAGACGCTCGACCTCGGCGAGATCGTGACTGACATAGACGATCGGCAGCGACAGCTGCTCATGGAGCCGTTCGAAATACGGCAGGATGTCGTCCTTCGTCATGCGATCGAGCGCCGACAGCGGCTCGTCCATCAGCAGGATGCGCGGCTCGGCCAGCAGCGCGCGGCCAACTGCAACGCGCTGCCGCTCGCCACCCGACAGAGCCGTCGTCGCACGGTCGAGGAGATGGCCGATGCCGAGCAGCGCGACGATATCCTCGAAGCGGATTCCGGACGTGCCCGGCGTCGCCACACGGCGGGCTCCGTAGAGAAGATTGTCGCGGACGCTCAGATGCGGAAAGAGGCTCGCCTCCTGGAAGACGTAGCCGACGTGGCGCAGGTGCGGCGGCCGAAAGTAGCGGACCGACGTGTCCTGCCAGACATCGCCCGCAATGGCGATCCGGCCGGGGGTGTGCTGCAAGCCCGCGATGCAGCGGAGGACCGTCGTCTTGCCGCAGCCGGATGGCCCGAACAGCGCGGTGATGCCGCGCGCCGGCACGCTGATCGCGACATCGAGGCCGAAAGATCCCAGCCGGCCGGCCAGCGTTATGTCGATCCCCGGGTGAGTTGTCATAGCCGGTTCCGTCCGACGCGCTTGTCGAGGACGAACATGGTCAGCACCACCAGGAACGAGAAGGCCACCATGCCGCCCGCGAGCACGTGCGCTTCCGTCCAGCGCTGCGTCTCGACGAAATCGTAGATGGCCACCGAGAGCACCTTCGTCTCGCCAGGAATATTGCCGCCGATCATCAGCACGACGCCGAACTCGCCGACGGTGTGCGCGAAGCCCAATACGGCGGCCGTCATGAAGCCCGGCCTGGCCAACGGCACGGCGACCGTCCAGAAGGCATCCCAGGGCGAGGCCCTGAGCGTGGCGGCGACCTCGCCTCGAACGGGCGATCACCGATGGCCTCGAAGGCATTTCGGATCGGTTGGACGACGAACGGAAGAGAATAGATAACCGAGCCCAGAACGAGGCCCTCGAACGTGAAGGCGAGCGTCCGCGCGCCCCAAAGCGGGGCGATGAGGCCGCCCGCGCCTGACGGGCCAAGGGCAATCAGGAGATAGAAGCCAAGGACTGTCGGCGGCAGCACGAGTGGCATGGCCACGACAGCTGCGACCGCTTCCTTCCAGCGCGCCTTCGAGCGCGCCAGCCACCAGGCGATGGGCGTTCCGACGAGAAGCAACAGGATCGTCGACAGGCTCGCCAACTGGAGCGTCAAGCGGATCGGCGGCCAGAGTTCCGCGGCATCGAGCATCGCGCTACCTTCTACTGCCCGATCCCGTAGCCGAACTTCTCGATGACGGCCTGCGCGTCCCTGCCTTTCAGGTAGTCCAGGAGCGCGCGCGCGGCCGGATTGCCCTCACCGACCTTCAGCAGAACCGCGTCCTGCAGGATCGGCTTGTGCAGTTTGCCCGGCACGACCCACCGCGATCCCCCTTCGACCCGGGCGATCTGAGACAGGGCAACGAAGCCGATCTCGGCATTGCGGGAGGCGACGAACTGATAGGCCTGCCCGATGTTCTGGCCCTGCACGATCTTTCCCGCCAGCGCGTCATGGACACCCAACGCCTTCATCACTTCCACAGCAGCCGCACCATAGGGCGCCGTGGCGGGGTTCGCGATCGCGATCTTGTCGAATTTGGGCGACTTCAGGGCGCTCTCTCCCGTCGCGAGGCCTGCCGTTGCGCTGTAGAGGACGAGCTTGCCCACTGCGTAGGTGAACTGCGTGCCCGGCACGGCCAGCCCTTCAGCGACAGCCTTGGTCGGTGTCGCCTTGTCTGCAGCGAGAAAGACCTCGAATGGCGCCGCCTGCCTGATCTGCGCAAAGAACTGGCCCGTCGAACCGAAACTCAGGACGAGCCTGTTGCCCGTCGCCTTCTCGAAGGCCGTGGCAATCTCCCTGGCGGGCTCGGTGAAGTTGGCCGCCACGGCTACCTTGACCGCTTTGCCGTCCTTCGCGAAAGCCGGCGTCGAACTCGGCTCGAGCAAGACGCCCGTGATGCCGACGATCAAGAGCGTCCGCCTGCTCCAAAGTGCTGTCCAGCTGCGCATTCGGGAGGCCTCAAGATATCTCTCCAGATATGTCCCTAAGTAGGCCGGGACCCGAGACCATGGCAAGATGCAAGTTTTTCCGTGATGAATGATGGCCTGTCATGGCGTGGCCGAAGGCTGACGTGCGCTCCTGATCGCGATCAATATGAAATATTCCAACAGATATCTCGCGGTCGAACGGGTCCACACCTATCATGGGGCGAGGATCAACCCGATCGGGAAGGACGCGTGACCATGCAGGATCGACCGACGAAGCTCGTGGAGTATCAGACCTACATCGACGGCAAGTGGACCGGCGCACAGTCCGGCAAGATGTTCGAGACCAGCGACCCTTACACCGGCGAAGCCTGGGCGCGCATTCCGGAGTGCGACAAGGTCGATGCAGACCTCGCCGTGGAGGCCGCCTCGCGCGCCTTCGAGACGGGGCCATGGTCGAAAATGACGGCAACGGCGCGCGGCAAAGCCATGCGCCGCATCGCACAGCTCATCGAGAAGCATGCCGAGCACCTCGCGCAGATCGAGGTGCGCGACAACGGCAAGCTGATCTCGGAGATGGCGGCGCAGACCAAGTATCTGCCAGAGTGGTTCTATTACTACGGCGGCATGGCGGACAAGATCTGCGGCTCCGTCGTGCCGGTCGATCGGCCGGACCACTTCAACTACATCCTGCGCGAGCCGGTGGGCGTGTGCTCGTTCATCACGCCCTGGAACTCGCCGCTCATGCTGACGGGCTGGAAGCTGGCGCCGGCCCTTGCCGCCGGCTGCACCGTCGTGATCAAACCGTCGGAGTACACGTCCGCTTCGCTGCTCGAGTTCATGAAGCTCGTCATCGAGGAGGCGGACATCCCGCCCGGCGTCATCAATGTCGTGACGGGCTATGGTGCCGTCGTCGGTGAGCCGCTCGTCACGCACCCGAAGGTGGCCAAGGTGGCATTTACCGGCGGCACGGCGACCGGCGCCCGCGTCAACGAACTCGCGGCTCGCACGTTCAAGAAGGTCTCGCTCGAGCTCGGCGGCAAGTCTCCGAACATCGTCTTCGACGACTGCATCCTCGACGATGCCGTTTCGGGGGCCATCTCGGGTATCTTCGCGGCGACGGGCCAGACCTGCATCGCCGGCTCGCGCCTCCTTGTGCAGGAGACGATCCACGACCAGTTCGTCGAAAAGCTCGTCGCGATGGCGAAGCAGGCCCGGCTCGGCAACCCGCAGCTTTATGATACGCAGGTCGGTCCGGTGACGACGCCGCCGCAATACCAGAAGATCCTCGGCTATATCGACATCGCCAAGAGCGAGGGCGCGAACTGTGTGCTCGGCGGTGGGCCGGCCACGGCGGCAGACGGCGGCGGCAAGTATTTCGTGAAGCCCACAATCTTCACCGGCGTCGACAACAAGATGCGCATCGCGCAGGAGGAGGTGTTCGGGCCCGTCCTTTCCGTCATCAAGTTCAAGGACGAGGACGACGCCGTCCGCATCGCCAACGACATCGCCTACGGCCTCGGCTCGGGCGTATGGACGCAATCGGTTCGTCGGGCGCATTCTATGGCGCAGAAGATCAAGGCGGGCACCGTGTGGGTGAACACGTACCGCGCGGTCAGCTTCACGATGCCGTTCGGCGGCTACAAGGCCTCGGGGCTCGGCCGCGAGAACGGCGCCGAGGCGATCGACGGTTATCTGCAGTCGAAGAGCGTGTGGATCAACAACGGACCGGGCGGCGGCAATCCCTTCATCATGAAGACGGCCGGCTGACACTGTCCGCGCGAAGCCCTGGACGCCATGCCCCTCGGAGACCCTCCGGTTTCCGGGGGGCTTTTGCGTCGTCTCCGGGCGTGTTGCCGGCAAGTTCGTCAGGGCCGGCCGGGGCAACGGCTTTCGCTCGTTGCGGCGATGTACCATGATGGACGTGCGCCATGGAGGCGCGATTGCCGGAGATCGACCATGGCTGCTGACGACGCGATCCTCTCACTCTCCTCGGTCGAGATGCGACGCCGGATCGGGGCGAAGGAGCTGTCACCCGTCGAGCTGCTCGAGGCCTGCATTCGGCGGATCGAGGCGATCAATCCGGCCGTGAACGCGGTGACCGCGACGTGCTTCGCGCGCGCCCGGGCTGAAGCCGCAGCCGCTGAAAAAGCGGCGCTCGCCGGCGAGGACCTCGGCCCGCTGCATGGCCTGCCGACGGGGATCAAGGATCTCGAGGAGACGGCGGGGCTGCTCACGACCTACGGTTCGCCGCTTTATCGCGACAACATCCCCGCAGCCGACAACACGATGGTCGGCCGCGTGCGCAAGGCCGGGGCGATCATCGTCGGCAAGACGAACGTGCCTGAGTTCGGGGCAGGCGCGAATAGCCGCAACGTCGTGTGGGGCGCGACCGGAAATCCCTTCGCGCCAATGCTCAATGCCGGCGGTTCGTCGGGCGGATCGGCGGTCGCCCTCGCCACCGACATGCTACCGGTGTGCACTGGTTCGGACACTGGCGGATCATTGCGCATACCGGGTGCGATCAACGGCGTGGTCGGCTATCGGCCGTCGCCGGGCCTCGTGCCCAACTCCAAGACGGCGCGCGGGTGGGCGAACATCTCCGTCGTCGGGCCCATGGGGCGAACGGTCGCCGACACCTGCCAGCTCCTTGCGGCACAGGCCGGTCACGATCCGGTGGACCCGCTCGCCTATCCCGTCGATCCGCATACGTTCGCGACACCAGGCGCCGTCGACCTCGGCAATCTCAAGGTTGCATGGACCGAGGACTTCGGACAGTGCCCGGTCGACAACGGCATCCGCGCCGTGATGGGAGAGCGGATCGCCGACATGCGCCACCTGTTCAAGGCGTGCGACCGGGTCGAACTCGACTTCGGCGAGGCCGACCGGTGCTTCGACGTGCTGCGTGCGCTCGCCTTCGTGCAGCGCTACCAGCCGCAGTACGAGAAGGACAAGTCGGCGCTCGGCCCGAACATCCGCGCGAACTACGAACTCGCCTCGGGCATGACGCTCGCCGACGTGGCTTGGGCCGAGGCCGAGCAAACGCGCATCTACCGGCGCTTCCAGCAGACATTCCGCGACTACGATCTCGTACTCGCGCCGACGGTTCCCATCAGTCCATTCCCGTGGACGAACCTCTACCTCGCCGAGGTCAACGGAACGGCGCTGCGCAACTACTACCACTGGCTGGCGCTGACTTATGTGATCACGATCGTCAACAATCCGGCGATTTCGATCCCGTGCGGTGTCGACCATGCCGGCATGCCGTTCGGTCTCCAGATCATCGGGCCCGCGCGGGGCGACCGGCCGCTGCTCGCGGCGGCGCACGCCATGGAACTCGCCTTCGCCCGGAACCCGAAACTGGCGCGGCCGCGGCCGGATCTCGGCAGGCTTTCCGCGCCGACTCCGGAGCTCAAGTCGATCGTGACGCATCCGCCGAAAAAGTCGGAGATGGGCTGAGGCCGCTCGAAACGGCAGCAGGCTGCCAATTGAATAAGCCTTGTCGGAGAGCCGATTGTGAGCGACGTTGGGTTTCGTGTCGACCTGCTCGCAGATGGTGCGGCTCGGGGCTGCCTGTCGAGGTGAACCGGCCGACGCGCGTTGTCGCGTTGGAGACAGAAAGTTCATGCGCCTTTTCGCAGCGACGCTTGCGACCGAAACGAATACGTTCTCTCCCATCCCGACGAGCCTCGACTCCTATCGCGAGGTCGTATTCCTGAAGCCGGGCGAACACCCGACCGACGCGCCGCGGATGTGCACGGCGCCCCTCTTCGTCGCCCGGCGACGCGCCGCCGCCGAAGGCTTCGAACTCATCGAAGGCAGTTGCTTC
>JBGSJD010000132.1:0-3817 GCA_041742195.1 Hyphomicrobiaceae bacterium | reverse complement strand
GGCCGGGCATGTCGCGCCCGATGCTGCGGGTCTTCCCGTCGCGCGCTGTCGAGGTGTCGAAGGAGCAGATGCCGAGCTCGGACATGCCGTAGATCTCGACCAGCGTTACGCCGAAGCGCGCCTCGAACGCCACGCGCAACGCCGGATCGACGCCGGCCCCGACGCCGAAGCGCACCTTGTGGCGGGTGTCGTCGGCGTGGGGCTCCCGCTTCATCATCACCGGCGGAATGATGCCGAGATAGTGAAACATCGTCGCCTCGGTGGCGATGAGATCGGCCCACCAGCTCGACGGGTGAAACCGATCCGGAAAGATCATGCAATTTCGCGACAGGATCATCGCGGGATTGGCGATCGCGAGACCGTTGGCATAGAAGAGCGGCAACGGATTGTAGAGCCGTTCGGCCCCATGGCGGATGGTCGCCGTCCCTCCCGCAGCGAGATAGCGCTCGGCGGCGAAGAAGAAATACTCGTTGTCGATGATGCAGCCCTTCGGCATGCCGGTCGTGCCAGACGTGTACATCAGCACGCTTTCCGATGACCGCCCCGGCGGCGAGCCGAGACCAGGCCGGACCGATCGCTCGAGCGTCGCGTCGAACGCCGAGGCGCTGGCGATCGGCAATCGTCTGCCGAGGGCCGTGACGGCATCCCGCATGGCTGCGATGTGCTGTGGCAGTGCGACGATCAGATCGGCTTCAGAATGTCCGAGCACGTACGTGAGGTCGTCGTGGCGGAACTCCGGGTTGAGCGGAACGACCCAGCAGCCGATCGCATTGAGTGCCAGGAAATGCAGCATGAACTCGGGTCGGTTCTCGAGCACCAGCGCCACCCGCGATCCGTGCCCGTAACCGGCCGCCGTGTAGCGCTCGACCAGCGAAGTGGTTCGCGTGGCCACATCGCCGTAGGACCACAGCAGGCCTTCCGGACAATAGTCGCGCTCCTCCCGCGGCGGCACCGCGAGGCAGGGCAGCGCGCCTTGCGATCGGGCCGTGTCCTCGACGGCGAGCCAGAGTGTCGCGAGATCGTTGAGGCCGGGCATCGGCTCCTCCAGCAATCGAAAATGGGCGGGCGCGTCGGCACACGAGATCAGGCGCGCACGAAATCGACGGCGGTGCGCCCGTCGGTCTCCTTGCGGAAGACGGGTGTCACGGCGTCGCCGATCCTGAGCGCGTCGAGCCCCGCGCCGATGATGTTCGTCACCAGTCTGACGCCGGGCGCATCCGCGAACGTGACGAGGCCGACGATGTAGGGCAGTGCGCCGGCCCGCGACGGATCGAACGGATGCAGGACGCGCGTAAAGCTGAATACGGTCGCTGGCCCGCCGACGCGCCGCCACGCGAGATCGCTGCTGCGGCAATGCGGGCATCGCGGCATCGGATACCAATGGAACCGCCCGCAGGCCCGGCAATGCGGGAACGCCACGTGTCCCTCGGCGGCGTGCGTGAAGAAGCCGTCGAACTCAGGGTTGGCTTCGCTGTCGACTGTCGTGCTCATCGGTGATCGCGCCCCAGGATCATGACGCCGTAGTCCGGATTCGAGAGGCCGCCGACGAGCCCGATCTCGGCATTGGCCACCTGCCGGACCCCGAGGTCGCCGCGCAATTGCCGGACAGCCTCCACGACGTGTTCGACGCCGAGCAGGTAGCTGTGCGAGAGGAGCCCGCCATGCGTATTGATTGGTAAGCGGCCATCGATGCCGATCCCGGTCTCCCGGATGAAGGCGGCACCCTCGCCCCGCTTGCAGAAGCCGACGTCCTCGATCTGCAGCAGGCACGAGATGGTGAAGCAGTCGTAGAGCTCCGCAAAATCCACGTCGGCAAGCGTGATGCCGGCTTGCCGCAATGCCGTATCGGCCGCGATCCGGGCACCCGGTATGCGCATCATCCCGCTGGCCTGCGTGAACACGTCGTCGCCGGAGATGGGCTCGCTGCCGAAACCTGTGCCGAGGACGCGGACGGGCGGTTGCGCCATGTCGCGGGCGCGCTCGAGGCTGGTCATGACGATGGCGCAAGCGCCGTCCGTGATCAGGCAGCAGTCGGCGACGCGCAGGGGATCGGAGACAACGCGGCTGGCGAAATAGTCGTCGAGCGTCATCGGACGCGTGGCCTGCGAATCCGGATGCAGCAGCCCGCTCTGGCGTTGCGCGACGGCGATCTGACCGAGGTCGGCTTCGGTGAGGCCGAACTCGTGCATGTAGCGCCGGGCCCAGAGTGCGAAATACTGCGGTTGTCCAGTGAAGCCATGCGGCTTCTCGAAGGTCATCTTGCCCGCATAGAGATCGTGGAAGCCGTAGGGGCCCGAGGCGCGCGTGCCCCAATCCACCCCGAAGTAGTAGACGAGCGTGTGGGCGAGGCCGTGCGAAATCGCGAGCTGCGCGTGAAGTGGCGCCGTCGCCGAGGCCGCGCCGCCGAACGACATCCCTCCGTCGTATCGTCGCTGGAACCCGAACTGCGCCGCGACCCAGTCACGCGGTACGGTCGTCGGCATCACGAGACCGTCGCTGACGACGCCGTCGATGTCGGATGGCTCGAGACCAGCGTCGGCCAGTGCCGCCTCGATGGCTTCGACGACGAGCGCGCGCAGGCTCTTCGGTGATCGCCGCGTCGGGCGTGTTGCGCCTATGCCGGCAATGGCGACGGTCTGCGAGGACATGAAGCGTTCGGGCCTCCGTGGCAGGGATGGCGCCGAGTGTTCATGATTGCTGGCGACGGCACAAGTCGCTCCCGTCAGAGCGAGGTCGCCGTCGCGGTCGACGTGGAGGGACCGGGCCGCAGCAGGCAGGCCACATGATGTCCCGGTGCGACCTCGACGAGTGGCGGATCGATCCGGCTGCACTCGGGGCGCACATAGGGGCACCGCGTATGGAAGCGGCAGCCGCTCGGCGGCGACGACGGGCTCGGCACGTCGCCGGTGAGGATGATGCGCTCGCGTTTGGTGCGTTGCACCTCCGGTACCGGCGCCGCAGCGAGCAGCGCCTCGGTGTAGGGATGCAGCGGCGTATCGAACAGGCTGGCGTTGTCGGCGACCTCGACGATCCGCCCGAGATACATGACCGCGATCCGATGGCCGATATGCTCGACGACGGCAAGGTCGTGGCTGACGAAGAGATAGCCGAGCTGCAACTCGTCCTGGAGATCGATCAGGAGGTTCAGCACCTGCGCCTGCACTGAAACGTCGAGCGCCGAGAGCGGCTCGTCCGCGAGAATGAGCTGCGGGCTCACGGCCAGCGCGCGGGCGATGCCGAGACGCTGCCGTTGTCCGCCCGAGAACTCGTGCGGATACTTGGCCATGGCGTCGGCCCTGAGGCCCACCCGCTCGAACAGCGACGCGACGCGCGCCTGCAGGTCCGATCCCGTGGCGAGACCGAAATTCGTCAGCGGCTCGCTCACGATTTCGCCCGCCGTAAGACGTGGATTGAGCGACGAATAGGGATCCTGGAAGATCATCTGCATCTGTCGTCGGTACGGCCGGATCTCGCCCTCGCCGAGCGCGCTGATATCGGTTCCGTTGAGCACGATCGACCCGGCTGTCGGCTCCTCGAGCCGGGCGATGGTGCGCGCCACCGTGGATTTGCCGCAGCCGGATTCCCCGACGAGACAGAGCGCCTCGCCGCGCCGGATCGAGAACGAGACGCCGTCGACGGCCTGGACGTGCCCGACGACCGTGGAGAAGAGGCCCTTGCGAATGGGGAAGTGCTTCTTGAGGTCCCGCACCTCGAGCACGGTGCTGGACGGAGGAGACGGTGTGCCGGGGGCGGTCATGGCTCAGCTCCTCGGACTCGCGCCGGCCAGCGCCGGCGACGGCGCCGTCTCCCAGCAGGC
>JBGSJD010000131.1:0-2305 GCA_041742195.1 Hyphomicrobiaceae bacterium | reverse complement strand
AGCATCCCGCGTAAGGCGGGCGGCTTCGCCATCCCCACTGCGTTCCCGGCCGGAGCGCATGCGGAGAGCCGGGGTCGCTGGGCTCGCGCCTGGGGCCAACAGACGCCACGCGATCCCGGGTCTCGGCGGCTTTGCAGCCACCTCGCCCGGGAACGCAAGTGAGGGTTCGTGAAGCCGCGTTGCACAGAAGCGCTTCACCCTTCCCTGTGCGTCCCCGGCCGGAGCCAATGCGGAGAGCCGGGGTCGCTGGGCTCGTGCCTGGGGCCACCAGACGCCACGCGATCCCGGGTCTCGGGGGCTTCGCAGCCCCTCGCCCAGGAACGCAAGTGAAAGTTCGTGAAGCCGCGTTGCCTGGGGAGGCATCGCCATCCGCTTGCGTCCCCGGCCGGAGCGCACGCGGAGAGCCGGGGTCTCTGGGCTCGTGCCGGGGTCCACCAGACACTAAGCGATCCCGGGTCTCGGGGGCTTCGCAGCCCCTCGCCCGGGAACGCAAGTGAGGGTTCGTGGAGCCCCCTCGCCCGGGCACGCAAGTGAGGGGGCGAGGCGACCCTCGCCCCGGCACTCAAGAGGCAAAGTGCGGCGCCAGGCGCCGCTTCGCGTCCTCTCCTCACTTGTCCTTGAAGTTTGGCTTCCGCTTCTCGACGAAGGCGGCCATGCCTTCCTTCTGGTCTTCCGTCGCGAACATCGGATGGAACAGGCGGCGCTCGAAGCGGATGCCCTCGGCGAGTGTCGTCTCGTAGGCGCGGTTCACGCTCTCCTTGGTCATCATCAGGATCGGCTGGGACATGGCGGCGATGGTCTCGGCCGACTTCATGGCCTCCTCCATGAGCTTGTCCGCCGGGACGACACGGGACACCAGCCCGCAGCGCTCGGCTTCGGCGGCGTCCATCATGCGGCCGGAGAGGCACATGTCCATGGCCTTGGACTTGCCGACGAACCGCGTCAGGCGCTGCGTGCCGCCCGCGCCCGGCATGACGCCGAGCTTGATCTCGGGCTGGCCGAACTTCGCGGTGTCGGCCGCGATGATGAAATCGCACATCATGGCAAGCTCGCAGCCGCCGCCGAGCGCAAAGCCGGCGACCGCGGCGATGACGGGCTTCCGCGTCCGGGTGACGCGATCCCAGGTGCCGATGAAGTCTTCCTTGTAGGCCTGCATGTAGCTCTTGGAGGCCATCTCCTTGATGTCGGCGCCGGCCGCGAAGGCCTTATCGGAGCCCGTGAGCACCATGCAGTTGATGGTGTCGTCGGCCTCGAAGGCGTCGAGGGCAGTGTTCAGCTCGCGGATGAGCTGGGCGTTGAGGGCGTTCAGCGCCTGCGGACGGTTGAGACGAATGAGGCCGACGCGGCCCTTCGTTTCGACGGCGATGCATTCGTAGCTGGACATGGGTCTTTCCTCCGATGTGGGGTGAAGCTTTCCCCGCAGGCTTACTCCGGGACGGGTCCGGTGGCTATCGATGGCGGACTGCGGCGCTCGCAGGCTCACCGCTGGCAGGCCGGGCACCAGAACGTCGAGCGGCCGGCCTGGACGATGCGCTTCACGGTGCCATCGCATCCGGGCCGCCGGCAAGGCTCGCCCTCGCGGCCGTAGACGGCGAAGGTGTGCTGGAAATAGCCGAGCGAGCCGTCCGTGTGGCGGTAATCGCGTAGCGTCGATCCGCCGGCTTCAATCGCATCTTCGAGCACCTCGCGGATGGCGGCCGAGAGACGCTCTGCCCGGGCCACGGCGACGGGGTGGCGGCGCGAGAGGACATCTGCCTCGCGCTTCGGGGCGAGGCCGGCGCGAAACAGCGCCTCGCAGACATAGATGTTCCCGAGCCCCGCGACGTTGCGCTGGTCCATCAGGAAGGCCTTCAGATCGCTGCGCCGACCCTTTGCCCTGCCGGCGAGGAACGCCGCGTCGAGGAGCGGCCCGAGCGGCTCGATGCCCAGCCCCTTGAAATGCGGATGCGTCGCAAGTTCGGCGGCGGGGACGAGCCCCATGTAGCCGAAGCGGCGGGCGTCATTGTAGGTCACGGTGGCGCCGTGCTCGGTCTCGATCACGACGTGGTCGTGGGTCGGATCGGCGCCCGCCTCGAATGTGAATTCGCCGAGCTGCGTGCCGTTGGCGCCACCGGGCACGGAGATCGAGAAGCGGCCCGTCATGCCGAGATGGACCGTCAGCACCTCGCCGCCGTCGAGGAAGGCGAGGATGTACTTGGCGCGCCGTTCGAGGCGCTCGATGCGCTGGCCCGTCAACCGGTCGACGAAGCGGTCTGGCAACGGAAAGCGCAAATCGGGCCGGCGCTGCTCGACGCGGGCGATGCGG
>JBGSJD010000130.1:0-2782 GCA_041742195.1 Hyphomicrobiaceae bacterium | reverse complement strand
GAAGATGGCCGCGCACAGCAGGGCAGAGAGCGCGACGACGCCGGCGCGAACCATCTGCGCCAGCTCGCCCCCGCCATTGGCGGCGCCATAGCCGAGCGCCAGCAACGCTGCGATGACGGCAAAGCCCAGGACCGTCACCATGCGCTCGCCCGCGCTGGCTCTCAGGTTGCCAGAGCCGAAGCCCAAGTAGAGAACGAGCAGCGCTCCCATGGCGCCGAGACGGACCGGCACATCAGGCCAGATTGAGCGGAAGTCGGTGACGATCAGGGGCGCCAGCACGAGCATGGCCAGCAGCACGCGCCAGACAGACGCGTTCTCGGCGTCGGTGAGGCTTCCGGTCTCGCGGGTCCACAGGAGAGCTGCAATCGCGGCATAGCCGCCGACGACCGTCACGACGAGCAGCGCACTGACCGCGCCCATGGGCACGAACGGCAGAGCCTTTGCGGCAACGAGCAGGAGCGGCCCGGCGATCAGCGTCCATTTCATCGCCCGCGGCGCGTGGCGGCGGATCAGTCCTTCAGCGACGAACAGCGAGACCAGCGGCGTCAGAACTGCCAGAACGTCGGCGAGATGCAAGGCAAGCGCGCTCTCCAAGGACCAAGCGAGGCTGCGAACGAGAAACAACACGGCGACGAACCGAAGCGCGACAACGATCCGGCGGGTCATCGGACCGCGCGGGTCCTGCCGCTGCGTCTCGAACGCGAGCACGAGCGCACCGACGGCGCCGAACAGGTTGACGAGGCAGTCTGCGACGATGGCCGGTGCGAGGGTCATGGCGGGCCCATCATGCGCGCGAGGAAGCGGCGGACGACGGGCTTCAGGACGGCCTCGACGATGCGTGGGCGCGGCCGCTCGACCGCGGGACGATAGGGATTGAAGAAGTAGCCGCGGAAATCGGTGCCAGTCGGCTTGCCGATGATGATGGCCAGAGTCTCGTAGGCCATCAGCATGCCGGTCGAGATGACCATCGGCGCGAACGACATGCGACTACGCTTTCCGGCCGCGACTTCGCCGGCTGCCTCGATGTCGATGTAGTGGCGCGACGTCGAGTGGACCAGTACGTGGATGGCTTCGGCCTGGAACGCGGCTGCCCGATCCGCCGCCGTCACCGCGTCCCACGGTTTGCCCGCGGTCGGATAGCCGAGCCGTTCCTCCGGCATCGGGTCGCGCGGGTGGGTGACATAGACGGAGGGGAGCGGCGACGCGTAGGCGTCGACGACCGCGAGGCCAGCCCGGCGCGCCGTCCGATAGAGCAGGAGGCTCGCCGCGAGATCGTCGGTTCCGTTGACAATGACCTGTACGTCGCCCGCGATCCGGTCGAGGTGGGCCGGCCAGTCGTCGTGCAGAACCTCGATCGCCATCTCGGGATTGATCTTCCGTAGAAGATCGGCACTGGCTTCGGCCTTGTGCCGGCCGACCGTATCGGTGAAGGCGAACACCTGCCGGTTCAGATTGGAGACCTCGAAGGCATCGAGGTCGGCGATGATCACATGACCGACGCCCGCGCGCGCGAGCGCCATCAGTGCCGCGCCGCCCATGCCGCCGGTGCCGCACACGAACACCTTGGCGGCGCGGATCAGGCGCTGCTCGGCCTCTGTGACGAAGCCGATGTTTCGGGTCATGGCGGTGGCGTAGTCGAAGGCGATGGTCATGTTCGCCCCCGGGGCCAGGTGGCGGGACGCAGGATGCCCCACGTCCGATCGGCGGTCATCCAATGGACCCACGGCAGGATCATGCGATTGAGCGTCACGAAGGCCAACGCCGCGAGGACGCCGGGAAGCGAGCGGCGCGGGACGTCCTTCAGGATGAAGCGGTGTGCGGTCTCGAGCGAGAGCTGGCAGAGCTGCAGCACATCGTCACCACGGTCGTAGTCGAGCTGCTGGCGGCAGTAGTCGTTGTAGCGCGCGTCACGATGCTTCGGCGCGGCGTCGAACGTTTTCTTCAGATAGTCGGAGCCGCCCGTGTAGGCGTTGGTGATGACGAGCCGCTCGTCGTCGAAGCCGGCGTCGGGGCCGACGCCGAATACGTGGCGATGTCGGGCCATGATCTCGCGGGCAAGGAGCAGGTGCTCGAAGCTGCGGCGCGCTTTCGGGTCTGGCGAGGGAAAGACGTTTGAGAACGTTTCGCTCACCATTCCGACGATGGCGGGGACCTGCGTGACGTTCGACAGCCACAGGGGCCGCATCTGGTTGCGGAAGAACAGCACGAGGCACGTCAGCCCGTAGAGGACCCACGAGAAGCCCTGGCTGCGCACACCCGGATCGACCATGACGAGCCCCATGTGAAGGACCTCGGCCGGCTTGCCGTGCAGTTCGACGTCCATGGTCGCCAGCGCATTGAACGCGACCGGCGCGCCCGTCCGACGATCGTGGAGGATGGTGACGATGGATTTCTCGAGGCGGTCCTGGTCACCCGTCAGGATGCCATAGTCGAGGTCGCCATCGGGGAGCGTCCGGCGAGCAATGGCGCGCAGATCCGCGAGCAGTGCCGCTTTCGCCTCGGGCTGCATCCATAACCCGGGCCGCTCGACGATCCGGGCCGTGACATCGGAGCCCGGCCGCAGGCTCAGATCGAGGTAATCCTGCGTTAACGCCTTCCACCAGACATCGAACATGGCCGTCCCCCCGGCGAAGGGAGCAACCTACGTCAGCGGCTATGAATTCCGTGTAAAGAGGGGCGCCTAAGTGCCCGATGGCGGCGGCA
Organism: Hyphomicrobiaceae bacterium; assembly: GCA_041742195.1. Lineage (GTDB taxonomy): Bacteria > Pseudomonadota > Alphaproteobacteria > Rhizobiales > Hyphomicrobiaceae. The sequence continues at coordinate 79 of JBGSJD010000130.1, read as the reverse complement.
AAGGAAGGCCGGCGCCAGCATTTCCGAGCCCGGCGGCGCTCTCGTCCTTCAGGCCGACGCCGGTCGTCCGGCGGGCCAG
>JBGSJD010000129.1:0-10223 GCA_041742195.1 Hyphomicrobiaceae bacterium | reverse complement strand
CGCTGGTTCGCGCCGAGGCGCCGTTCGTTGGCACCGGCATGGAAGGCGTGGTGGCGCGTGACTCCGGCGCCGCGATCGGCGCGCGTCGTACCGGCATGGTCGACCAGGTCGACGCCACTCGTATCGTCATCCGTGCGACGGAAGAGACCGACCCGACCAAGCCGGGCGTCGACATCTATCGCCTGATGAAGTTCCAGCGCTCCAACCAGAACACCTGCATCAACCAGCGTCCGCTGGTGCGTGTCGGTGACGTGGTGAAAAAGGGCGATATCATCGCCGACGGTCCTTCGACCGAACTCGGCGAACTCGCGCTCGGACGGAACGTGCTGGTCGCGTTCATGCCGTGGAACGGCTACAACTTCGAGGACTCGATCCTGCTGTCCGAGCGGATCGTGCGCGACGACGTGTTCACTTCCATCCACATCGAGGAATTCGAGGTGATGGCGCGCGACACCAAGCTCGGGCCGGAAGAAATCACGCGCGACATTCCGAACGTGTCGGAAGAGGCGCTGAAGAACCTCGACGAAGCCGGCATCGTCTATATCGGCGCCGAAGTGCGTGCAGGCGACATCCTTTGCGGCAAGATCACGCCGAAGGGCGAAAGCCCGATGACGCCGGAAGAGAAGCTTCTGCGCGCCATCTTCGGCGAGAAGGCCTCCGATGTCCGCGACACCTCGCTGCGTGTGCCGCCCGGCGTGCAGGGTACGGTCGTGGAAGTGCGCGTGTTCAACCGCCACGGCGTCGACAAGGACGAGCGCGCGCTCGCGATCGAGCGTGAGGAAATCGAACGCCTCGCCAAGGACCGCGACGACGAGCAGGCGATCCTGGACCGCAACGTGTTCGGGCGTCTGGGCGAGTTGCTTGACGGCCGTCAGGGCGTCGCGGGGCCGAAAGGCTTCAAGAAGGACACCAAGATCACCCGCGCGATCCTGGACGAATATCCGCGCTCGCAATGGTGGCAGTTCGCTTCGCCCAACGACAAGCTCATGGCCGAAATCGAGGCCATGCGGAAGCAGTATGACGAATCGAAAAAGCTGCTCGAGCAGCGCTTTCTCGATAAGGTCGAGAAGCTGCAGCGTGGCGACGAGCTTCCGCCCGGCGTGATGAAGATGGTCAAGGTCTTCGTCGCGGTAAAGCGCAAGATCCAGCCCGGCGACAAGATGGCCGGCCGCCACGGCAACAAGGGTGTGGTGTCGAAGATCGTGCCGATCGAGGACATGCCGTTCCTTGAAGACGGGACGCATGCCGACATCGTGCTGAACCCGCTCGGCGTGCCGAGCCGCATGAATGTCGGGCAGATCCTCGAGACGCATCTCGGCTGGGCCTGCGCCGGCCTCGGCAAGCGGATCGGGCAGGCGGTCGATGCGTATTATGCGAAGCAGGACACCAAGCCGCTGAAAGAGACCCTGAAGAAGGTCTATGGCGACGACGAGACCATCAAGTCTCTCGATGAAAAGGGTCTTATCGAACTCGGCAACAATCTGCGGCCCGGCGTTCCGATCGCGACCCCGGTGTTCGACGGGGCCAAGGAGAAGGACATCGAGGACATGCTCGATCTCGCCGGTCTCGATCATTCCGGCCAGGTGGTGCTGCATGACGGCCGGACCGGCGATCAGTTCGATCGTAAGGTGACCGTCGGCTACATTTACATGCTGAAGCTGCATCACCTTGTGGACGACAAGATCCACGCCCGTTCGATCGGTCCGTACTCGCTCGTGACCCAGCAGCCGCTGGGCGGCAAGGCGCAGTTCGGCGGCCAGCGTTTCGGCGAAATGGAGGTGTGGGCGCTCGAAGCCTATGGCGCCGCCTACACGCTGCAGGAAATGCTGACCGTCAAATCGGACGACGTGGCCGGACGGACGAAAGTCTACGAGGCGATCGTGCGCGGCGACGATACGTTCGAGGCCGGCATCCCCGAGAGCTTCAATGTTCTCGTCAAGGAAATGCGGGCACTGGGCCTCAACGTGGAACTCGTCGACAGCGAGGCGCCGGCCCCGATCGAGAACGACATGGACGATCCGTTGCTACGGAGGCCGCAGTTGCCGCCCGCTGCAGCCGAATAGGACCGCTCACGACACTCTGCCACCAGCCGGCACCTCGCCATCGGGGTGCCGGCGTCGCCGCCAGCGAGCGCTGGCCATCGAGGCGACCCTTCGGGAGATAGCCGATGAACGAGATCACCAACGCCTTCAAGCCGCAGGTCCAGGCTCCGACCTTCGATCAGATCCGAATCTCGATCGCGAGCCCGGACGACATCAAGTCCTGGTCGTTCGGCGAGATCAAGAAGCCTGAAACCATCAACTACCGGACATTCAAGCCGGAGCGTGACGGGTTGTTCTGCGCGCGCATCTTTGGTCCGATCAAGGACTACGAGTGCCTGTGCGGCAAGTACAAGCGGATGAAGTACAAGGGCCTCATCTGCGAAAAGTGCGGCGTCGAGGTGACGCTCGCCAAGGTGCGCCGCGAGCGGATGGGCCACATCGAGCTCGCCGCGCCGGTCGCCCACATCTGGTTCCTGAAGTCGTTGCCGAGCCGCATCGGCCTCCTGCTCGACATGACGCTCAAGGATCTCGAGCGGGTTCTCTATTTCGAGAACTACATCGTCATCGAGCCCGGCGTTTCGCCGTTCAAGGAAAAGCAGCTCCTCAGCGAAGACCAGTATCTTCAGGCGATCGAGGAGCACGGGCAGGATAGCTTCACGGCCGGTATCGGCGCGGAGGCGATCCGCGAGTTCCTCATGAGCATGGATCTTGCGAAGATCCGTGACGACATCCGGCGTGAAATCGCCGAGGCCACGACCGAACTCAAGCCCAAGAAGCTCGCCAAGCGGCTGAAGATCATCGAGGCGTTCATCGAGTCGGGCAACCGTCCCGAGTGGATGATCTTGACGCACGTGCCGGTGATCCCGCCGGAGCTGCGTCCGCTGGTGCCGCTCGACGGCGGCCGGTTCGCGACGTCGGACCTCAACGATCTCTACCGCCGCGTGATCAACCGTAACAACCGCTTGAAGCGGCTCATTGATCTCAGGGCGCCGGACATCATCATCCGGAACGAGAAGCGGATGCTGCAGGAAGCTGTCGACGCGCTGTTCGACAACGGCCGCCGCGGCCGCGTGATCACGGGCGCCAACAAGCGGCCGCTGAAGTCGCTCGCCGACATGCTGAAGGGCAAGCAGGGCCGGTTCCGGCAGAACCTGCTCGGCAAGCGCGTCGACTACTCGGGCCGGTCGGTCATCGTCGTCGGTCCGGAACTCAAGCTGCATCAGTGCGGGCTGCCGAAGAAGATGGCGCTCGAGCTGTTCAAGCCGTTCATCTACGCACGGCTCCAGGCGCTCGGACAGGCCGCGACCGTCAAGCAGGCCAAGAAGCTCGTCGAGAAGGAGAAGGGCGAAGTCTGGGACGTGCTCGACGAGGTGATCCGCGAGCACCCGGTGATGCTGAACCGCGCGCCGACGCTGCACCGCCTCGGCATCCAGGCGTTCGAGCCGACCCTCATCGAGGGCAAGGCGATCCAGCTTCACCCGCTGGTCTGCGCCGCGTTCAATGCCGACTTCGACGGCGATCAGATGGCCGTGCACGTGCCTCTCTCGCTCGAGGCGCAGCTCGAAGCCCGCGTCCTGATGATGTCGACGAACAACATCCTGCATCCGGCCAATGGTCAGCCGATCATCGTGCCGAGCCAGGACATCGTTCTCGGTCTCTATTACGTGTCGCTCCAGCGCGAGAACGAGCCGGGACAGGGCATGCTGCTCGGCTCGACGGCGGAAGTGCATCAGGCCATCGGCGCTGGCGCCGTGACGCTGCACGCCAAGATCAAGGGGCGTGTGTCGTATGTCGACGCCGACGGGTCCAGCAAGACCGAGATCGTCGAGACGACGCCCGGCCGCATGCTTCTCGGCGAACTGCTGCCGCGCGTACCGGGCGTGCGATTCAACATCGTCAACACGCTGCTGACGAAGAAGGCCATCTCGGGCCTCATCGACGCCGTCTACCGGAGCTGCGGTCAGAAGGAGACCGTGATCTTCTGTGATCGCATCATGGGTCTCGGGTTCTACCACGCCTTCAAGGCTGGCATCTCGTTCGGCAAGGACGACATGCTCATCCCCGACACCAAGCCGCGGATCGTGGCCGAGACGACCGAGTTCGTGCGCGAGTTCGAACAGCAGTACAACGACGGCCTCATCACGCAGCTCGAGAAGTACAACAAGGTGGTCGACGCCTGGTCGAAGTGCACCGACCAGATCGCCAAGGAGATGATGGATCGCATCTCGGCGTCGCATGTGGACAAGGTCACCGGCCGCGAGATGCCGATCAACTCGATCTACATGATGAGCCATTCGGGTGCGCGTGGTTCGCCGACGCAGATGAAGCAGCTCGCCGGCATGCGCGGCCTGATGACGAAGCCGTCCGGCGAGATCATCGAGACGCCCATCATCTCGAACTTCAAGGAAGGCCTCAGCGTTCTCGAGTACTTCAACTCGACGCACGGCGCGCGAAAGGGCCTCGCCGACACGGCACTCAAGACGGCGAACTCCGGCTATCTGACACGGCGTCTCGTCGACGTCGCGCAGGACTGCATCATCACGGAGGTGGACTGCGGGACCGATCGCGGCCTCAACGTCCAGGCGGTGGTCGATGCCGGCACCGTCATCGTGCCGCTGTCGGCGCGGGTGCTCGGCCGTACGGCTGCCGAGGACGTGATCGATCCGATGACGAAGGTCGTCATCGTGGCTACGGGCGATCTGATCGAGGAAGTCCACGTCGAAGCGATCGAGAAGGCCCAGATCCAGGAGGTCCGGATCCGCTCGGTGCTCACGTGCGACACCGAAACCAGCGTCTGCGCAAAGTGCTACGGGCGTGATCTTGCGCGCGGTACGATCGTCAACATCGGTGAAGCCGTGGGCGTCATCGCGGCGCAGTCGATCGGCGAGCCGGGCACCCAGCTCACGATGCGCACGTTCCACATCGGCGGCGTGGCGCAGACGGTCGACTCGTCGTTCATCGACTCGAACTTCAACGGCACCGTGCGGATCAAGAACCGGCACATGGCCCGCGACAGCCAGGGGCGTCTCATCGCGATGGGGCGGACCGTGGCCGTGGTCATCGTCGACCAGAGCGGGAGGGAGCTGGCGACGCACAAGGTCGTCTACGGCGCCCGCCTGCACGTCGACGAAGGCGACGAAGTGAAGCGCGGGACGCGTATCGCCCAGTGGGATCCCTACACGCGTCCAGTGCTCACCGAAGTGGATGGCGTGGTGGGCTTCGAGGACATGGTCGACGGCCTCTCCGTGAAGGAGCAGACCGACGACATGAAGGGCACGACCAATCGCGTCGTCATGGACTGGCGGGCGTCGCCCCGCGGCAGCGACCTGAAGCCGGCGGTCATCGTCAAGGACAGCAAGGGCGGCAAGCCGATCAAGCTACAGCGCGGCGGCGATGCCCGGTACCTGCTGCCGGTCGAGGCGGTTCTGTCGGTGGACAACGGAGCGAGCGTGAAAGCCGGTGACGTGCTGGCCCGCGTTCCCGTGTCGACGGCCAAGACGGGCGACATCACGGGCGGTCTGCCGCGCGTGGCGGAACTCTTCGAAGCCCGCCGTCCCAAGGACCATGCGATCATCGCCGAGGTCTCGGGTACGGTCGAGTTCGGCAAGGACTACAAGAACAAGCAGCGGATCACGATCAAGCCCGACGACGAGTCCGCATCGCCGGTCGAGTACCTGATCCCGCGCGGCAAGAGCCTCGCCGTGCAGCACGGTGACCGGGTGGAGAAGGGTGACTTCGTCTACGACGGTCATCCGGCCCCGCACGACATCCTTGCGATCAAGGGCGTCGAGGAACTCGCGCGGTATCTGATCAAGGAGATCCAGGACGTCTATCGGCTGCAGGGCGTGACGATCAACGACAAGCATATCGAGGTGATCGTCCGGCAGATGCTGCAGAAGGTGGAGATCGAGGATCCGGGCGAGAGCGACTTCCTCAAGGGCGAGCAGATCGACAAGATCGAGATGGATCGACGGAACCTCCTGCTCGACAAGGCCGGCAAACGGCTGGCCTCCGGCAAGCCGGTCCTGCTCGGTATCACGAAGGCATCGCTGCAGACCGACTCGTTCATCTCGGCCGCTTCGTTCCAGGAGACGACGCGGGTCCTCACCGAAGCCGCGGTCAACGGCAAGGTCGATACCCTCGATGGGCTGAAGGAGAACGTCATCGTCGGCCGTCTCATTCCGGCTGGCACGGGCGGTATGTTACGTGAGCTGCGGAAGATCGCGGCCAAGCGTGACGACCTCATCTCGAAGGAAAACGCTCGCGTCGAGGCGGAGCGGGTCCTGTCGGGACCGGGCGAGGGGGCGGAGCAACCCGTGCGGCGTCGGCGCCGCCCAACGGAAGACGCGGCCGAGTAGGTCGCTCTCTTCGTCGGAGCGACGAACATTCAGGGAGGCCGTCACGCCGTGACGGCCTCCCGTGTCGTATCCAGGCGTCGAATTCGCGGCTTTCACTTGCCAAAAATGGCTCGTCGGGACGGTGTTCCAGGGGCGGGCAGAGCCACAGCCCCGGAGCTCGACGCGCAAGTGCAACAAATTTTGGACAGGCAAGCGTTCATGGTGTTGACCTTTGGGAAGGAAGTGGATAGGTTCCGGCAACTCTCACGGTAGGTCGTAGGCCTCGCGCGGCGTTTCGCCGGAACGAGAACATGCCTAAACACTTCCGTTTCCAAGCAGGGTAAAATTCGGAGCCATGATCGCTGTGCCGAAGACGGCATGCGATCCTCTGGTGCATGAAGCTGGGTGCCCCAAATTGGGGTGCTTGGCTTCGTTGAGTTTGGGACATGCCATCCTTGTGGTGGCTCATCGAGCGGACTGGGCGCATGCCGACCATACAACAATTGATCCGCAAGCCGCGGGTTCGGCCGAACGAGCGCAACAAGGTGCCGGCCATGGAGGCCTGCCCGCAAAAGCGCGGCGTCTGCACGCGCGTCTACACGACGACGCCGAAGAAGCCGAACTCCGCCCTGCGTAAGGTCGCGAAGATCCGGCTCACCAACGGCTTCGAAGTGATCGGCTACATCCCGGGCGAGGGCCACAATCTCCAGGAGCATTCGGTTGTCATGATCCGTGGCGGCCGCGTGAAGGATCTTCCCGGCGTTCGGTATCACATCATCCGTGGTGTGCTCGACACGCAGGGTGTTGCGAACCGCAGGCAGCGGCGCTCCAAGTACGGTGCGAAGCGGCCGAAGTAATGCGATGGCGGGTCGCGCCGGGTTCGGCGTGACCGTGGCCTGACACTAGCGCGCAGATCTCGAAGGATTGAAGACATGTCTCGTCGGCACAGGGCCCAAAAGCGGGTCATCAACCCTGATCCGAAGTTCAATGATCTCGTCGTTTCGAAGTTCATGAACTCGATCATGTACGAGGGCAAGAAATCGGTCGCCGAGAACATTCTCTACGGTGCGTTCGATCGGATTCAGACGCGGGCGAAATCCGATCCGCTCCCGCTGTTCCATCAGGCTCTCGAGAATGTCATGCCGGCCGTCGAGGTGCGTTCGCGCCGTGTCGGCGGTGCGACGTATCAGGTGCCGGTCGAGGTTCGGACGGAGCGTCGTCAGGCTCTGGCCATCCGCTGGTTGATCTCGGCAGCGCGTGCCCGGAACGAGAACACGATGGAAGAGCGGCTCTCGGCCGAGCTCATGGATGCCGCAAGCAACCGGGGCACTGCCGTGAAGAAGCGGGAAGACACCCACAAGATGGCTGAAGCCAACCGGGCCTTCTCGCACTACCGCTGGTGACCCTGGCGCGTCCGCTTGTGTGGCGGATGCGGCGATAAACTCAGACGTCGAGGCAAGATCATGGCCCGTCAGTATAAAATCGAGGATTACCGCAACTTCGGCATCATGGCGCACATCGATGCCGGAAAGACGACGACGACGGAGCGGATTCTCTATTACACGGGCAAGAGCCACAAGATCGGCGAAGTCCATGACGGCGCTGCGACCATGGATTTCATGGAGCAGGAAGCCGAGCGCGGAATTACGATCACCTCGGCTGCGACGACCTGCTTCTGGCCGGATCGCGAGGGCAAGAAGCATCGTCTGAACATCATCGATACGCCTGGACACGTCGATTTCACCATCGAAGTCGAGCGTTCGCTGCGTGTGCTCGACGGCGCGGTTTGCGTTCTCGACAGCAACCAGGGCGTCGAACCGCAGACCGAGACCGTTTGGCGTCAGGGCGACAAGTACGCCGTGCCCCGCATCATCTTCTCCAACAAGATGGACAAGACGGGTGCTGATTTCTTCATGTGCCTCGACGACATCAAGGAGAAACTCGGCGCACGCGCCGTGCCGCTGCAGCTGCCGATCGGCGCCGAGAACAATTTCTCCGGCATCGTCGACCTCATCACGATGAAGGCGATCGTCTGGGATGGTGACGGCAAGGACGCAAAGTTCGCCGAGCAGGACATCCCGGCCGACCTGAAGGATCAGGCGGACGAGTATCGTTCGGCCATGATTGAAGCCGCCGTCGAGATGGACGACGACGTGATGGCCGCCTACCTCGACGGTCAGGAGCCCGATGCGCCGACGCTTCGCCGGATGATCCGCAAGGCGACGGTCACGCGCGCGTTCTACCCGATGCTGTGCGGCTCGGCCTTCAAGCACAAGGGTGTGCAGCAGCTGCTCGATGCCGTGGTGGACTTCCTGCCGGCGCCTTCAGATCGTGAGGCCTACAAGTGCCTCGATGTGAAGACCGGCGAGGAGACGGAGCGCCGCCCGATCGACAGTGATCCGCTCTCGATGATCGCGTTCAAGATCATGGCGTTCCCGCACGTCGGATCGATCACGTTCTGCCGCATCTATTCCGGCCGGCTCGAGAAGGGCATGGCGCTGGCTCAGACGACGCGCGACAAGCGCGAACGCGTCGGCATGATCTACGAAATGCATGCCGATGATCGCAAGCCGATCGAAGAAGCGTTCGCAGGTGACATCGTGGCGCTCGCCGGCCTCAAGGACACGCGCACTGGCGAGACGCTGTGCGACCCGCAGAAGCCAGTCATTCTCGAGAAGATGGATTTCCCGAATCCCGTCATCGAGATGAAGGTGGAGCCGAAGTCCAAGGGCGATCAGGAGAAGATGGCCCAGGTTCTGCACACCATGGCTGTCGAGGATCCGTCTTTCCGCGTGTCGGTCGACCAGGAGTCCGGTGAGACCATTCTCAAGGGGATGGGTGAGCTGCATCTCGACATCAAGGTCGACATCATGCGGCGCGAGCCGCACAACATCGAGGTCAACGTCGGTGCACCCCAGGTGGCGTACCGCGAGACCTTGGTCCGCGCGACCGAGATCGACTACACGCACAAGAAGCAGACTGGTGGCACGGGGCAGTTCGCCCGCGTGAAGCTCCGCATCGAGCCGAACGAAATCGGCGCCGGCAATGTGTTCGAGAGCGTGATCGTCGGCGGTACGGTGCCGAAGGAATTCATTCCGGGCGTCGAGAAGGGTGTGAGCGCGATCTGGGACCAGGGCGTCCTGATCGGGTTCCCCATGGTCGACATCAAGGTGACGCTGTTCGACGGCGCGTTCCACGAAGTGGACTCGTCGGCGATCGCCTTCGAAATCGCGTCGCGCGCTGCAATGAAGGAAGGCGCCCAGAAAGCCGGCCTCAAGCTGCTCGAGCCGGTGATGGACGTCGAGGTCGTGACACCTGGCGATTTCGTCGGTGGGGTGATCGGCGACATCAACAGCCGCCGCGGCCAGATCCGCAACCAGGAGATGCGCGGCAACGCGACCGTCATTCGCGCCAACGTGCCGCTCGCGAACATGTTCGGTTACGTCAGTCAGCTTCGGTCGATGAGCCAGGGACGCGCGTCCTACACGATGCAGTTCGCTCATTACGCCGAGGTGCCGCGGAACGTGGCCGAGGAAGTGAAAGCAAAGTTCGTCTGATCGCTTGATCGATCAGGCTGCGGCGGGTTCCCGGCTGATAGCGGGAGGCCTGCCGATGATGACCCTAACTTGTGGCCGTGCCGGGCTTGGACCCAGACGACGGCTTCGAACAGAGACGAGACCGAGGAGAGCCTTCCATGGGCAAAGAGAAATTCGATCGTAGCAAGCCGCATTGCAACGTTGGCACGATCGGTCACGTTGACCACGGCAAGACGACGCTGACGGCTGCGCTGACGAAGGTGTCGGCTGACCGTGGCTGGACGAAGACGGCGATCGCGTACGACGAA
>JBGSJD010000128.1:0-2348 GCA_041742195.1 Hyphomicrobiaceae bacterium | reverse complement strand
GCACCGTCGAGCCGTCGTCGCTCGGCTTTGCAAGCACCGCCGAGCTGGAGCCGATCTCCGGCCTCATCGGCCAGGAGCGCGCGCTGAAGGCCATCGAGTTCGGCGCCGGCATGCGCAACCGGGACTTCAATATTTTCGTTCTCGGCCCGCCCGCCTCCGGCAAGAGCACCGCCGTCCGCCAGTTTCTGGCGCGCAAGGCCGCCGAAGCGAAGCCGCTGGGTGACTGGGTCTACGTCAACAATTTCGAGGACAGCAACCATCCGCTCGCGATCCGCCTGCCGAACGGGCGCGCGAAGCCACTCGCCGCGGCGATGATCGCGGCCATCGACGAGTTGCGCTCGACGCTACCGGCCGCCTTCGAAAGCGAGGATTATCAGGCCCGCCGGCGCGCCATCGAGGAGGAATTCCGCTCCGGACAGGACGAAGCGTTCGAGGCGCTCAATCGCAAGGCGCAGGAGCAGAACATCGCCATCGTGCGGACGCCGACCGGCTTCGTCATGGCCCCGACGCACGAAGGCAAGATCGTCAAGCCGGAGGTGTTCAACACCTTGCCCGAGGCCATGCGCAAGGAGGTCGAGAGCAGGATCGAGGCGCTCCAGAAGGAACTCGAGCATATCCTCGAGCGGGTGCCGAAGTCGGACAAGGTCCGCCGCCACCGCGCGAGTGAGTTGAACACGGAAACCGCGACGCTCGTCGTGCGCGAGGCCCTCGACGATGTCGCGGCGGCCTATGCCGGAGAACCCTCGGTCATCGCCTTCCTCGAGGCCGCCGGAAAGGATCTGGTTCGCAACTTCGGGCTCTTCCTCGCCCAGTCGGGGGAGGAGGGCGAGGCGGTGAAGCCGCCGACCGATCCCGCCCGCGATCCGCGGTTCCGCCGCTATCAGGTCAACGTGATGGTCGGCAACGAAAACGGCGATGCGACCGGCGCGCCCATCCACGAGGAACTCAATCCGACCTACGGCAACCTGATCGGCCGCGTCGAGCATATTGCCCACATGGGTGCGCTCGTGACCGACTTCCTGCTGATAAAGCCGGGCGCGCTGCACCATGCCAACGGCGGCTATCTCCTGATCGACGCCCGCAAGCTGCTGCTGTCGCCGTTCGCCTGGGAAGCCCTGAAGCGCACGCTGAAGGCCGGTGAGATCCGCATCGAGCATCCCTCCGAGATGGCCGGCGTGATCTCCACCCAGTCGCTCGATCCCGAGCCGATCCCGCTCGACGTCAAGGTGGTCTTGTTCGGCGGCCGCGACATCTACTACCTGCTTGTCCAGCACGATCCGGACTTCGCAGGCCTATTCAAGGTTCAGGCCGACTTCGACGACTCGATCGAGCGCTCGGCCGACAACAACCTCGCCTACGCCCGCCTGATCGCATCCATCGTGCGTGAGCACAAACTGCTCCCCGCGAACGCGGCGGCCGTCGCGCGCCTGATCGAGGAAGGCGCGCGCCTCGCCGACGATCGCGAGAAGCTGTCGATCGAGATCGGGCGCCTCGCAGATATCGTGCGTGAGGCAGACTACTGGGCGCGCCAGGCCGGCAAGTCCGAGATCGATCGCGAGGCCGTCATGCGCGCCATCGACGAGCATGTGCAGCGCTCGGATCGCATGCGCGACAAGTCGCAGGAAGTCATGACGCGCGCCATCGTGCTGGTGGATGTCGAAGGCGCCAAGGTCGGCCAGATCAACGGCCTCTCGGTGCTGCAGCTCGGCAGCTTCGCCTTCGGCCGCCCCAGTCGCATCACCGCCCGGGTCCGCATGGGCGCCGGGCGCGTCGTCGACATCGAGCGCGAGGTGAACCTCGGTGGGCCGCTCCACTCCAAGGGCGTAATGATCCTGTGGGGCTATCTGGCGGGGCTCTACGCCCAGGACGTGCCACTGGCGCTGTCCGCGTCCCTCGTGTTCGAGCAGTCCTACGGTGGCGTCGATGGCGATAGCGCCTCGTCGGCCGAGCTCTATGCCCTGCTCTCGGCGCTGTCCGACCTGCCGATCGCCCAGGATTTCGCCGTCACGGGCTCCGTCAATCAATGGGGTGAGGTGCAGGCCATCGGCGGCGTGAACGAGAAGATCGAGGGCTTCTTCGATCTGTGCGCGTCGCGCGGGCTGACGGGCCGGCAGGGTGTTCTCGTCCCGGCGGCGAACGTCCAGCACCTGATGCTGCGCGAGGATGTGGTCGAGGCGGCGCGCGCCGGCAAGTTCGCCATTCACGCGGTGTCGAGCATCGATCAGGGCATCGAGATCTTGACCGGCGTCAAGGCGGGCGCCCGTGGTGCCGATGGATCCTTCCCCGCAGGCACCGTCAATCGCCTCGTCGAGGACAAGCTGCGAGCCTTCGCGGAGCGCGCCCGGGCG
>JBGSJD010000127.1:0-2493 GCA_041742195.1 Hyphomicrobiaceae bacterium | reverse complement strand
GTGCGGCCGCCCGATCCGCGGCCCTACGACGAACGCCTGATGCGGCTCTCGGAGATCCTCGGTGCCGTGCACTACCTGAGGGAGCTTTGCGGGCAGGCCGACGGCCAGAAGTGGCGGGACCGCATGCGCGACATCCTCGAGGCGGACGGCGGCAGCGCACTCCGCAAGGCGATGCTGACGCGCAGCTTCAACAACGGCTATCGCAGCTACGGGCGCACGTATCAGTCGTGCACGCCGACCGCACAGACGGCGATCGGGCGGTTTCTCGCCGAGGGCGCGCAGATTGCCGATGGGCTCGTCAAGTCGGTGCCGTGATCAACGAACCACGGCCGGCGCGTTGCATCCCGGGCGGCGCCTTTCGCTGGCTCGGTGCGCGAATTTAACCGTCAATCGTTGCAACAGCCACACGAGTGGGCTGGTCGTGTTAGGTGAGCCCTCGGGGTGCGGGTCGCCATAGGGCGTGGCCCGCAAGCACGGATCGGACAAATTCTAGGGCAACGGAGAGTGGCCATGACGACGGGGCTTGGCCTTGGCGACAGCAGCGACGAGAGCCTGCAGGCGCTGGATTGCATCCTCGAGGCTTGGGAAACCGGGACGGCCAAGGGCGTCGCGCCCGAGATGATGGCTTACGCCGCGATCTACACGGCGCTCTCGGATCTCGTGGCGAGCTATGGCGAGGACGCGGTCGCGGATCTTGCCGGGGGGCTGGTCGAGCGGGTCAAGTCGGGCGAGTTCACGCTCTATCGCGTGCGCCAGTAGGGTGTTCCGACGACGGGTGCGATCAGAGCGCCTTCCAGATCATTTCACCGACGAGTACCGCGCCAGCGCCCGCGAGAAGCACGCCGGCGACCTGATTGATGCGCGTCATCGAGTGATTGTCGAGACGGTGGCGAACGCGATTGATCAGGTGGGACGCGATCAGCCAATAGACGAAGCTGCCGGCCATTATCGCGAGCGTGATGGCAATCGCGTCGGCGCGGGTCGCCACCTCGACGAACGTGCTCGCGGCTCCGAAGATTGCAATGAGGCTCAAGACGGCGCCGGGATTGGTGATCGTCAGCACGAAATGTTTCGGGATGTCCCAGGCGTAGTCCGCCAGCGTGGCATTGGCCGCTTCGTCGACGTCGCGGAAGGTGTTGCGCGAGAAGAACAGTTTGGCGCCCGAGGCGATCAGCGCGACGCCGCCAATGACCTGGATGACGCCGCGATAGAGGGTGACGGCGCCCGAGAGCGCCTTGACGCTATAGGCGGCGATGAGAGCCAGCAGGGCGTCGCCCAGCAGAATGCCGATGCCCGCGGCCAGGCCGCCGAAGAAGCCGCGCTCGGCTGCCCGCTGGAGTGCCAGCAGATTGATCGGGCCGATCGGGAGGGCGATGAGCACGCCCATGATGAAGCCGACCGGAATGATCAGGGGATTGGGAACGAGGCTCGTCAGCACGCCGGGGCCTCGCGCGGCGGCGCAGTGTCCGGGGAGGACAAGCGGCGCAAGGACGGCGATGGCTTTCGATGGTGGCGAGCAGCGGTGCGGCGTACTGTCCAGCGAGTGCCGTGTGCGATTGTCAAACGGAGATCTCCCCATGGCGTCCGGCCTCGCGCCGAAAACCCTCCTTCGAACTCTACTGGTAGTGAGCATAGGGTGCGTTGTCCATGCACCGGGCTCGGCTCCTGCACAGAGTTTGCCGCCACGTGACCCTCAGGCCGCATCGCACGGCAAATTGGCGCCGCTCGTCCTGCCATTGCCCGTCGCCACGACGCGGGATGCCATCGCCGAGGCCGCCGCGACGGGCGATGTCGAGGAGATGCGGCAGGCGTCGGAGCTGAACGAGTTGCCACCGATGGTCGGCGATGGAACCGGGCCGCCGGATATGGTGGCGGGGATCAGGGAGCTCTCCGCCGACGGCAGCGGGCGGGACGTCCTCATCCAGATCGGGCGGCTCCTCGAAAGCGAGCCTGCCGTGTTGCCGTTGGGGCAGGATATCGAGAACAACAGGATCTACGTCTGGCCGAGGTTCGCGGACAGGGATCTGGGGACGCTTACGCCAGTGGAGGCAGCCGAGTTGACGCGTGTCGTCGGCGACGAGATGGCGCAGCGCATGATCGCAGCGCGCCGCTACGACGGGCTCAGGCTTTCAGTCGGCGCGGACGGGACGTGGCATCGCCTCGGGCGGTGAGTGGACGGTGTTCGTTGGTAACCATGTCGAGGCCTGCGGGATGTCGCTGCGGCGGCGGATCATTTACCAGTGCTCGACCTTCCGCATGAGAGATCCGATGACCCAGCTTCTCACTGCTCTCGTACTCGCTTTCCTATTGATCGTTCCGGCCGAGGCCCAGACCTGGGTGCCGTGGCAGCAGTCCGGCGTCACGTCGCAGCCGGCGCGCAAAGCCAACCCGAAGGCCGGCCGCAGCCAGAAGGCGAAGCCCAAGCCGCAGGCCACGGCGAGGGCAAACACCAGCCCATCGTTCAACTGGTGGAGCGACGACGAGGACGTGGAC
>JBGSJD010000126.1:0-7744 GCA_041742195.1 Hyphomicrobiaceae bacterium | reverse complement strand
GCGGTCGCCGACGCGGCCGATGGCAAGGGATTCGCCATTCTGCTCGACGGCCGCACCGTGAAGACGCCGGCCCGTCGCAATCTCGAGGTGCCGACGCGGAGCCTTGCGGAGGCACTGGCGGCCGAATGGTCGGGGCAGCAGGCCGTCATCGATCCGGCCGCCATGCCCTTGACGCGCCTGGTCAACACCGCGCTCGACGGCGTCGCCTCGAGGACCGCCGAGGTTGCGGCCGACATCGTGAAGTACGCAGGCACCGATCTGCTCTGCTATCGGGCGGACTTCCCCGAGGGCCTCGTCGCCCGCCAGGTCGCGCTCTGGGATCCGGTCCTGGCGTGGCTCGCGCAACGGTTTGAATGCGAGCTTCGGGTTCAGTGCGGGCTGATGCATGTCGCCCAGCCGCGGCCCGCCCTCGATGCCTACGCGGCGGCCATCGCGCCTCTCGACGCCTTTTCTCTGACGGCGATGCACGTGATGACGACGCTCACGGGCTCGGCGGTCCTGGCCTTGGCCGTGCTCGATGGCGAACTCTCGCCCGAGGCGGCCTGGGAAGCCGCCCACGTCGACGAGGACTGGCAGATCTCCGAGTGGGGCCCGGATGCCGAAGCAATGGCGCGGCGCGAACGCCGTTGGACGGAAATGCAGGCCGCCGCCAGACTGGCCCGGCTCGCAGTCGCGCGCGACGAGGCCTGATTTCTCCCAGCTGGCGCGGCGATGACCGTTAGAAGCTGCCGCCGGTCTCGAAATCCTTGCCCGAGGACCCGCCGCGCTTGCCGCCTCCTCCTCCTCCGCCGCCACCACTGCTGTCGCCGAAAATGCCCCCCCAGTCGGACGGGAAGCCATCGAAGGGCGGCAGGCCCGACCGTCGCCGCCACGGATCGGCGGGCCGATGGCGCCAGCTCTGCTGCGTTTTCATGCGCATCCAGTAGTCCGCGGCCGTGATCGCGCCGCGCAGCAGCAGCTGCAGCAGATCCTCGGTTCGCGGCGAATCATTGAACTGCGAGCCGACGTCGTCGTAGCGCTGGCGTCGAAAGTCGGTCGCCACGCGCGACAGGTCGAGACGCTTTTCCGCGATCTGGTCGAGCAGCCGTCTCCTGCCCGCGATTCGCTCCTGGATGTCCTCGAGCTGCTTGGCGAGCTGCGTGATCTGCTCGACCGCACGGTCGTCGTCGCCGTTCGGTGTCGCTCGTGCCTCGGCCAACAGCCGGCGTGGCGGCTCCCGGTCGAGGAACGTCGCGTACGAGGCGACCGCCGAGATGAACGATGTGTCCTCGCCTTTCGCATAGATTCGGAGCTGGTTCCCGGTCTCGGCGAGCTCGGACGTGATGCGTTCGAGATCCCTGCCGAGCGCGCTCTGCGCCTCGCGCTGGCGCGTCAGTTCCCCCACCAGATCGGCGCCGGCCAAGGCCAGCGTCCTCTCGGCTTCGAGCGTCTCGATTTCTCCCGAAAGACCATCCTTGCGTCGGGAGAGGTCATCGGCGTGAGCCCTGAGCCGAACCGGGATCTCGGTCAGCATCGCATAGTTGGCTCGCGCGTCCGTGTACTTGACGAGCCCGGCAACCCACTGGTCGAGAACCTTCACGAGGCCGGTCGCCGCGTACTCGGCCGAGCCGAATTTCCGCTGCCACAGGTACATGAACAGAGGATCGGCCCGATACGGCTCGCCCTTTTCCTGCTCGTCGAGGGCGGCGCGCTCCGCTTTCTCCTTTGCGCGCGCATACGTCTCGGTGGCGTCGGCCCGCCGCTTCACGAGGTCGGCATAGGCGGGCTCGTTCGCGAGCGTGGCGCGCGCCTCCGAGGCCACCCGGTCGAGCCGTTCCTCGAGTGCCGCGATCTCGCGTGTCAGTGCATCTTGCCGGGCGACGTGCCGGTCGCGTTCGACTTCGGCTGAGACGTGTCGCTCCTTGAGCTGCGAGATGGTGCGCTGGCGGGCGTCGAGAATGCCGCGCACCTGATTGGAGAGATTGTCGGCTTCGTCGATCACCCCGTCGGATACGGCGTCCCTGGCCCGGATCGAGGCGAGCTCCCGCATCGCGTCGAGGCGCTTGGCGACAAGGCCCGCCCGCTCCTTGTTGGCATCCTCGAGCTCGCCCTGAAGCGCCGCCTCCTGGGTTTTGAGATCTCGGAGCGCGTCTTCGATGCCCGATAGCGTGTCGCGGCCGTTTTGCATCCTACCACCTCGTGAGCGCGCCACCGGAAACCTCGCGCCGCCACTGAGGCTCGGTGTAGCCGAGTGGTTTGCTCCCGAGAACGGCCTTCTGGATGATGCCGTCGTCGAGCTTGTCGGCCTGGATGTCGTCGAACACCGACTTCGGCACCCGGATGGCCCACTTGGTGACGCGCTCGCGCTCACCCGTCTCTTCGTTCAGGATGTCGCGGGCGATCGTCTTGCCACCCGGCTCGATGGCTTCGACCACGAGGTAGTAGTTGCGGCTTCCGGGATTGACGCGCGGCACCCGCCACAGGCCCGAGACCTCTCCCCGGCGATTGACGATCCGGACGTCGAACGCCA
Source organism: Hyphomicrobiaceae bacterium (assembly GCA_041742195.1). Classification (GTDB taxonomy): domain Bacteria; phylum Pseudomonadota; class Alphaproteobacteria; order Rhizobiales; family Hyphomicrobiaceae. Next base: position 5,235 of record JBGSJD010000126.1, on the reverse strand, counting down.
GCCGCAGCTCGTCGAGAATGCCCTTCAGCCTGGCCTCGGCTGTCCGCGCCGCGACGACGTCTCCGCCGCTTGACGCCGAGCGGGCCGCGGCAGCGAACTGCTGTGCTTCGGCGAGGGTGGCCGCGACCTTGGACTCGCGCTCGATCTGGCCGAGCAGATTGGTGATACGCGCCGGCAGCGCCGTGCCGAGTTCCTGCTGCAGGCTGGCCTGCTCCAACGCGCGAGGACGCTCGACGGCCAGATACCAGCCGCCGCCGGCCAGGAGGGCGGCAATCCAGATCCCGGCGGCCTTACGGCCCCAGGCTTCTCGCGAAACATAGAGTTTCGCGAGGCTCACCTGCGCCGACGGCGGCGGCGGCGTGTAGGCGAACCGCTTTTCCTCCAGCGCCTTGACGCCTTCCTCGAGGATGCGATCGGGAACCTCGATGCCCTGACTCTTGTAAATGGCGCGCAGTCGCTCGATGAGGTCCGCGCGCCGGCTTTCGTCGTTGAGTTCACGCTCGAGGATGCGCTTGTCGTGACGCAGCGTGTCCACCACGTCCATCGCGATCATCACGTCGTCGAGTGGCCGTGACGGGGTCGCTTCTGTCTGCATGGCAGTCCTCGCGGTGCCGGATCAACGCCGGGGCGTTCAGAGTTCCGCGGCGTCGGTCGCGAGCTTGGCGAGCCGGCGCTTGCCGTCTTCCACGGCCTCGTTGATTTCCTCGGAGTTGCGGCTCGCCATGACGCGCATTTCCTTGATGATCTGCCGCGACCGCTCCTGGAAGCCAACGATGGAGTCGACGAGCTTCTTCACTGCATCGGCGCGCACCGTCGGTCCGTAGCCGGCCTTCACGGCGGCTTCCTGCACCTGATTGCCGATCTCGCCGATGGTCTCGAGGCTCTCCGAGACGCCCTTCTTCATGGCTTCCAGCGTCGCGGTCGACTCGTGCAGCCCGAACAGCCCCGTGAACGACGCCTTGAGCGCCGTCAGCACGGCCTCGTTCGTGGAGAAGAACGTGATCGCCTGCTGATAGACGCGCTCCTTGGCGTTCGTCGTTTGCAGAAGGCGCGTCATGATGACTTCGGTCGTATTGTAGCCGATGGTCAGGTTGTCGGCGAGATCCTTGGCGATCTGGTAGCGCTTGTCCTCGTCCTGCATGGCGCGCAACGCCTCGTCGCGCTTCAGTTCGAGGCGCGCCCGCTCGGCCGGCTCGGTACCCGCGAACGTCGCAACGAGCTCGCTCGCGGACGTCAGCGCGGTCTTGGTGGCTTCCAGTTTCGCCTCGGCCGTCTTCAGGACTTCGAGGGAGAGGATCTGGGCCTGCTTGTAGGCGCCGCGATAGTCCTGATAGGCGGCGAGGATGCGCTGTTCGCGGCGGATCTGGTCGGCGCTATCGGCGGCGACGGCGAGATAGGTCTTCTGGATCTTGTCGAACCGCTCGGCGACGTCGCCGCGCGAGACTTTCATCCAGACATTGTTGACCCGTTCGAATGTCGAGATCCGGCCATCCTCGAGCTGATCCACCATCGCCTTCGCGTCGGCCCGGATCGAGTTGAAGCTCTCGACGATGTCGTTGTAGCGCTCGCCGATCTTCATCGCCGAGATTTCGTTGCGCACGATCTCGTTGAACGTCGACGCTTCCGCGAGCGTGCGCGCGATGACGGTGATCTTCTCTTTATCGAGATCGGCGATGTTCTCGAGCAGCGCGACGATCGGATCCTGACCCGAGCTTTGCGCCTTCAGTCCCATGTCGCGCACGGTCGTCAGAGCCTTGTCGAGGTACTGCAGGGCGGGCAGGTTGGCCATGGTTGGTCTCCGTGATGCGGACGGCGCGGGCGGGAACGTCGTGCGGGCGACATGTGTACGCCGGACCCGCGCGTCAAGTTCCGGATGCCGCTCGAACCTAATACTGCGGCCGCGCACCCCCGGCAAATCGTCCGTTTACATCGCCCCTGCCGGCCGCGCGGCCAACGCGCCTCGAACCGCTGGCTGCCGCCGTCGAGAGCAGCCTCCGTGGCACCGCCAACGGCTCTCGGGCGGCACTAAAAAACTGAACGAGAATATTGAAATAAATGGAAAATTCGGAGCGGTGCTCATCCGAGACGCCACAATCTGTCCATATTGCAACGTGCACATGCATCGTCAGGGACGGTCGCAAGCAGCCCCCCCCAAGACGGTCGAGCCAGACGGTCGAGCCGGACGGTCGAGCCAGCAGACAAGCGGCGCGACAGTCGGGATCCGACGAGGGGAACTGCATTGCGGCTGGCATGAGGGGGGTGGCCCATCAGCCGTCGGTGGCTCGCGCGTTGCGGCGCTGCCCGGCCTGCCCGTTCGGGCAGACGATCGTTACGAGGGGACACTCGATGCCGCCAGTCGATACGTTTTCATAGCTCCGACCTTCCACCGTCAAAGCACAACAACGGTTGAGTGACGCCTTTTGGCGTGTCGCAGGCCCCTGTCGGCCGGCGGTGCCTGCCTGCTGTCGCGTCGCGCCGATCATTAGTCCAACGCGCAGACGTCACGCCGGGGCAGCCTCGGCGATCGATGGCGCGCGGCCGACAGGTTTCGAAGGAAGGAAAGTCATGTCGCTGAGACCAACGATATCGCGCCCGCCGCGCTCGGACGCGGGCCTTGTCGTTCTGCACGGTTTGGTCGTCCTCGCGTCGACCGCACTGCTGGTGACGGGAATTGCCATCGCGGCCGATCATCCGGATCGCCAATGGCTTCGCGCCTTCGAGGCTGTCCTCCCGGCAGGCGATGTCTGGAGTATCCATCTGTGGGCGGGGGTGGTTCTGATTTCGGTCGCGACCGCCTATCCGGCCTATCTCCGCGCGACTGGCGCAAAGCGGCGGATCGCCTTCGACCGCATGCGTCTCCGTGCGCTGCGCTGCCCCGGCAAGGCCCGCCGTGCGGCGTTGAATGTCGCCGTCTACTGGCTCGGCTTTTTCCTGCTCCTGTTGCAGCTCTCGACCGGTATTCTGCTCTATCTCGGATGGGGCGGGCAGACGGTGACGCTGCACTACGCCGGCGCGCTCGGGCTTTGCGCGTTCGTCGTGATCCACGTCAGCGCGCAATTCGCCTATGGCAGGTCGCGGCAGCTGCTGCGCATCGTGCGTCCGGGTCCCGTCACCCTGCCCTCCGTCGAGCCGTCGCTGGCCGATCTGGTCCGCCTGAGCGTCGAAAAGGCCGCGCGCCAGCCGCCGACCGACCGAAGCGCAAGGCTCCATCTCCATCCTCTGACGGTCGGTGGCCTTTGCCTCGTCGTCGGCTCGGTCGCCGCCGTTTCGCTCGACAACACCGGGCGGCCGACACTCCGCATCGAGGCGATCGAGCAGGCCGATGCGCCTCAGCTCGATGGCGACATCGACGATCCGGTGTGGCGACTGGCGACGCCCGTCACGGTCGAAACCAATCATGGAGTGAATTTTTCAGGCACCGGTAGCACGTCCGTCACGATCCGCGCCGTGCACGACGGCACCATGGCTTACCTGGCTTTCACATGGTCCGACCCGACGCGATCTCTGAAGCACCTTCCTCTCGTCAAGAAGGAGGACGGCTGGCATCTCGCCCATACCCGGTACGACGTTGAGGACGAGAACGCCTATTACGAAGACAAGTTTGCCGTCCTGCTGGCCGAGCAGCCCAAGGTGCCGGCCGGCGGCTCGATCCATCTCGGACGACAGCCCCTGTCCGACAAGCCCACGGCACTGTCCGGGCGTGGCCTGCACTACACGACCGACGGCTCGATCGTGGACGTCTGGCATTGGAAGGCGACCCGTGGCGGCCTGCTCGGCTACGTCGACGACAACTACTTCGGTGGTCCGGTCGACCCCAAGCCGGCCGAATCCGCCGGCCAGTCGCGCTACAAGGCCGGCTACCGCACCGATCCCGGCAAGGCGTTCTACGCCAACAACTTCGCGCACCAGCCACCCGCCGGTTACGCCGGCTCGCTGCAGCCGAAGCGGTTGCCGCTCAACTTCGCGTTCCAGAAGAACGCCATGGCCCGCATCGATCTCGACCCGGACAAAAGCGAGACCGGCGAAGCACGCTGGTGGATGACGGCCGAGGAGAGCCAGCCCTACTCGGTCGAGGCCGACGCCCTCATTCCGATCGGCACCGTCATCCCCGGCATCCTGATTGCGGGCGCCTACACCGGCGATCGCGCCGACATCCGATGCGCCGCGCGCTGGCATGCCGGGCGCTGGACCCTCGAGCTCTCCCGTCGCCTCGACACCGGCTCCGCGAACGACGTCGCCTTGCGAACCGGCGTCGCGATGTGGGTCGCCGCCTTCGACCACACCCAGACCCGTCACACCCGTCACATGCGTCCTGTCACCCTGGAGGTTGTCCAATGAGCCACATCTGTCAGATCCGAATTGGCGAGCAGTTGATCACCGCCCGTACCGGTGACCGCCTTCTCGATGCGGCCCTCATGAATGGCTGTGACTTGCCCCACGACTGCCGGTCCGGACGCTGCGGCACGTGCGAGGTGAAGGTCCGAAGCGGTCTCGTCATCGGCGGCGAGACGGGGACCCCGGGCGTCGTTCAAGCCTGCCAGGCCATGGTCTTGTCCGATCTCGAGATCGATCCGCCCGAGATGGCGGACTGGTCGGCAGTGTCGGGCAAGGTGGCCTCGATCGAGCAGCCATCGCGTGACGTCGCCGAGGTTGCGATCCGTCTCTCCGGTCCGCTGGCGTGGCGCCCGGGGCAATACGTCAATGTCACCTTCGGTGGCTTTCCGACGCGCGCCTTCAGTCCGACGGTCGCGCTCGATGGGGGGGATCGCCCGAGCATCCTGCGGCTTCACATTCGCCGCCTTGCCGGTGGACGGGTCTCCGGCGAGATCGGCCGCGCCATTCAGCCGGGGCACCCCGTCGTCCTTCAGGGGCCCTATGGCTCGGCTTACTATCGCCCGGAAGAGACCGGCCGGCTGGTGTTGTTTTCCAGCGGGACCGGATTTGCGCCGATCTGGTCGATCGTCGACGCGACGATGCGCCGCCAGCCCGGCCGCCCCATGCTGCTGGTCGTGGGCTCTCGCTCGATCTGCGGCTTCTATATGGCCTCGGCGCTCGAGCGGCTGTCCCGCTACTCGCACGTCGCGATCTATCCGGTGGTCGGCGAGCGCCATTCCCTCGGCAGCGCCGTCCATATCGGCGATCCCGCCGATCTCGCGCACATGATCTCCCGCGGCGACGTCGTGCACACCGCCGGCGCACCCCGTCTGGTGGCGGCGCTGTCGATGGTGGCGCGCA
>JBGSJD010000125.1:0-6763 GCA_041742195.1 Hyphomicrobiaceae bacterium | reverse complement strand
GCTCGGGCGTCGCGTCAGCTTTCGCGCGAACTTCGGCGCCGCCGGCATCGATGCGGGCGGCGACGTCCTGGAAAGCGGCATCAAGGCGGCGACCCAGGCCGTTTCCGACGTGCTTCGGTTACCGGTCGGAGCTGAGGTCTGGTGTGTTCGCACGCTGAGCCGGGCTGCCGGAACCCCCGTCTCGACCAGCCTGCACTATCTCTCTGTGGCGCGGTTTCCCGCGTTCGACGACCGCCTGCTCGCCGCCCGCGCCTCGATCAGCGCCGCCCTCGCGACCTATGGCATCCAGGACTACGTGCGGCTCTCGACCCGGCTGTCCGCCCGCCAGGCGACGCATGAGGTGGCCCGCATCCTCGGGCTCTCGCGAACCGCGTCGGTCATGCAGTCGGTCGCCATCGATGGCCTCGAGGCCGGCGATCCGTTGCAGTACGTCGTTGGCGCCTTTGCCGGCGACCGCGTCGAGATGGTCCTCGAGCACGCCGAGGTCAGATGGCCCGCCGTCCGATGATCGCGAACCGCAGCTGGGTCGAGATCACGTCGATCACCGCGACCGCGACGAGGATCATGAGGACCATGAACGAGACGTGCTGCCATTCCAGCGTGCGGATCTGCTCGGCGAGGTGAAGGCCGATACCGCCCGCACCGACGATACCGATGATCGTGGCCGATCGCGTATTGGACTCGATGTAATAGAGAACCTGGCTGGCGATCACCGGCAGCACCTGCGGGATGAGGCCGAACCTGACCGCATGCAATCGGCTGCCGCCGGACGCCACCACACCTTCGACGGGCTTCTTGTCTGCGTTCTCGACGGCCTCGGAGAACAGCTTTGCGAACGAGCCGATGTCCGACGTCGCAATGGCAAGCACGCCCGCAAACGGACCGAGCCCCACGACATTGATCCAGATGAGGGCCCAGATCAGCGCGTCGACCCCGCGAATGGTATCGAACGAGCGCCGCAGGAGGAACCGTCCGATCCACACCGGAAGCACGTTGCGCGCAGCCAGAATACCGAACGGAAATGCAAGGACAGCTCCGAGCAGGGTGCCGAGCAGCGCGATTGCGAGCGTCTCGCCGAGCGCCTTCAGATAGACCCAGAGCTTCGCTTCGGTGCCGTAGCTCGGCGGCAGCATGACGCCGAGAATTTTGGCCATCTCGCCCATGCCGTTCGAGATCCGGGCCCACGAAATCTCCATCGACATGAGGCCATGGACGAACAGACCGGCCAGCACCGCGAACGTCAGTCCGCGCCAGAGCCGCTGGCTCCAGTCGGGACGGAAGATCGCCGGATGGCGCGCCTCGAGACCGGCCCGCTCGGCCAGCATCGCCCTTCTCAATGCACTGGCGCCGCTCATCGGCCCTGCTCCTGTCCGATCAGGTAGTGGCGCACACGCTCCGTCCCGAGGTCGATCAGCATCACGGTTCCGATGATGATGAAGAGCAGGGCGGAGACGTCTGAGTAATAGAATTTCTGCACAGCCTCGAGCAGATCCTGGCCAATGCCACCTGCGCCGACGAAGCCCATGATCGCCGCCCCGCGGACATTGATTTCAAATCGCAGCAGGCCGTAGCTCGCGAAATTGGAGGCAACCTGCGGCAGGATCGCGAAGCGCAGCGCTTCGGGCCACGTTCCGCCAGCCGCCACGACGCCCTCGAACGGCTTCATGTCGGCGTTCTCGACAACCTCGTAGTAGAGCTTGCCTGTAGCGCCGAGCGTGTGCAGCGCCACGGCCAACACGCCGGCGAACGGACCAAGTCCGAACACCTGGACGAACAACAGCGCGAAGACCAGCTCAGGCACGGTCCGGAAGAACTCGAGGACCCGGCGAGCGACGAACAATGGCAGACGGCCCCGCGTCACGTTCTGAGCCGCCGCGAAACAGAGAAGAAAACCGCCCAGGACGCCGAGAATGGTCCCGACATAGGCGATCAGCAGCGTTTCGAAGAGCTTTCCGCTCCACTTCTTCAACCCCCAGAACCACTCGCCGACGTCGGTCCACACCCCCTGTCCGTTCTCCAGAAAGAACAGGCGGCCGATGTAGGCTGTGAACTTGTCGAGATTGGCCCAGAGCTTGGCTGGATTGACTTCGGCCACCCACCAGGCGAGCGCGATGCTGGCGGCGAGAAGAGCCGCGCCGATCAGCGTCTGCATGCGCTTGGCGGCAACAGCCGAGGAATAGGCGTCCGCGAGCGCGCGCGCCTGAGGCTCGGGCAGGACGGGAACGGCGGTCGCCATCGCGAACGTGATCCTTGGATTGGCGCACGACGTCGCCGGAAACTCGAGAGTGCGGCAGCAGCAGGCTCGTGCCCACCGCTGCCGACCAAGCCTTCGAAGATTACTTCTTGCGGAGCGAGTCGACGAACTTGATCAGTTCGACGACCGGCTCGTAGTCCTTGTGGGTGGTTGGCGTCCAGGGCTGCGCCTGACCGTCCGTGACCTTCTTGAAGCCTTCGGGGTCCTTCGTGGCAAAGCCGAACACCGCGTTGCGGATAGCCGACTTGAGATCGTCAGGCAGCGACTTCAGGTAGGCGATCGGCGAGTTCACGATCTGATCGGACTTGAAGATGATCTTGAAGTCGTCGTACTTCGCAAGGCCCTTGCGCTCCATGCGCTTGAGATTGGACTCGTTCTCGTCGTTCCACCAGTTGAAGGCGCCGTCGACCGTGCCCTGGACAAGCGCCGTGATCGCGTTCTCGTGGCTGCCGGCATAGACGACCTTCGAGAAGTACTCCTCGGGCTTGATGCCCATCTTGTTCATCGCGAAGCGCGGCACGTTGTTGCCGGACGTCGAGTTCGGGTCGACGAGGCCGAGGTTCTTCCCCTTGAGGTCCTCGAGCTTCGTGTAGGGCGCGTCCTTCTTCACGTAGAGGACGGCATAGTAGCCCTTGGTGCCGTCCTTGTTGACGTCCATCGCAAACGGCTCGGTCGGGACGCCCGTGACGAACGCGCGAGCGTAGGCCGCCGGACCGTACATGGCGACGTGGATGTTGCCCGCCTTCTGCCCCTCGATCACAGCCGCGTAGGCGCTGGCGATCCGGAGCGTGACCGTGATCCCAAGTTCCTTGGACAGATAGTCCATCATCGGCTTGAAGCGCTCGGTGACACCCGAGGCGTTCTCGGCCGGCACGATGGCCCAGACGATCTCCTTGTACTTGTCCTTGTAGGCCTGCGCTTCGCCGACACCGGCGAACGACGCCATGGCGCCGGCCGCAGCCAGCCCCATCACGAACCGACGTGTGATCATGATCTCATCACCCCTGGAACTTGTTGACCCTCGGAGCATCGCGCATGCGGTCGGGCCATTGCCCGCACACGCGCTCTCAAGCCGCGACGGTGGCGGCGGGAGTGGGCATCGGCATCGCGCGGAGGCCGCCGTTGGGATCCATGACTTCGTTGGCTTCGAGGCCGTAGAGGTCACGCGCCACATCCGGCGTCAGGGCCTCGGGCGCGCCGTCGAACACCACCGCTCCGCCCGCCATGCCGATCAGTCGGCCGCAGTATTCCCGCGCCAGATCGAGGTCATGCAGGTTGCACATGACGGTGATGCCGTAGTGACGGTTGATGCGCAGCAGCGCATCCATCACGATTTTCGTGTTCCGCGGATCGAGCGAGGCGATCGGCTCGTCAGCAAGAAGCAGGTCTGGCTCCTGAACCAGCGCCCGGCAGATCGCGACGCGCTGCTGCTGTCCGCCTGATAGCGTCTCCGCCCGCTGCGCTGCGAGGTTGGCGATATCGAATTGCTCGAGCGCCGACAGCGCCATGGCCCTGTCGTCTCGAGGCCAGAGCCCCGTCAGAGAGCGCAGCGACGAGACGTGGCCGACCCGCCCCATGAGCACGTTGTTGAGGACATCGAGCCTGCCGACGAGATTGAACTGCTGGAAGATCATGGCCGAGCGACGGCGCCAGTCGCGCAGCTCCGCGCCCTTCAGTTTCGTGACGTCGACGCCATTGAACATGATCGAGCCCGAGGTGGGATCGATCAGCCGGTTGATCATCCTGAGGAGCGTGGATTTGCCAGCCCCTGACCGGCCGATGACGCCGATGATTTCGCCACTGCCGATCTGGAGGGTCACATCCCTCACGGCGCGATGCGAACCGAACGACCTGTTTAAGCCCTTGAGCTCGAGCATCCGCAACTCCCGTCCTCTGCCCGCTCGCTTAAGGATCGAACATGACAGTGTGAATACAGGACATCGGAAGGCGATGACGTAGCGCTAAGAATTTGAAACAATTGGCATTCCAAGAAGATCGGGAATGCCGATCAAGCAGACGGCTGTGCGCCGCACCATTGCAGGAGGGCAGATGCGGGAGAGGGACCCGCGGCTCGATCCCTCTCCGATGTCCCAAAATTCTCGCCATCGGGATTAGCCGACCGGCATCGTCGCCTTCATCGATGGCCGCTCGGCCATGGCCTTGGCGAACGCGGCGACTTTGGGGTGATCCTTGCGCCAGTCGACATCGCCGTAGCGGAAATCGAACCAGCCGAGCGCGCAAGCAGCGGCGATCTGACCGACCGTGAGCGGACCGGTGAGCTGGCTCGCGTAGGTCGTCTCCATGGCGTCGATCGCCGCCATGATCTTCCCCATCTGGCCGTTGACCCAGTCGTCCCAGCGCTTGTCGGCGGGCCGGAGCGCGCCCTCGTAGCGGAGCAGGATACCGGCATCGAGGAACCCGTCGGCGAGCGCCTCGAGCGTCATCGACGCGAACCGCGCCTTGGCGTCGGTCGGAATGAGCGGCGGCGACTTCAGGCTGTCGATGTAGGCGCAGATCACCGGGCTGTCGAAGAGCGCGGTCCCGTCGTCCGTGATCAGGCATGGCACCTTGCCGAGCGGATTCCTCTTTGGCAGGTCCCCCTCGCGCTTGATCGGGCTGGCCGACGCGGGCAGCTTCTCGATCTGCCCGTCGAGCCCTTTCTCGATGGCCGTCACCATCACTTTGCGGACATAGGGCGACGTCGGCGAATAGAACAGCTTCATGCGTGTCTCGTCCTCGGCTGGAGTGGCGCGTCAATCTGGAGTGGCCGGCCGGTTCTGGCAATGGGTTGTATCCGGCCCGTCGCACGCGCTGTAACGGGCTCAGGCGGCCGATTCTTAACCAGATCTCGTCCAGACGGTTGCCCTCACCGTTGATTTTCGCTGTTCAGCTAGTCCGGCTGACATGCTGACGCTGCGGCAGGGCGCACGTGGACTGATGCCGGGCGCGCGTGTAACGGATGCCGTCCGAGGGATGCACGCACGTCCTGCGATCTGTCGGCGAGCTGCGGTGCGCGGCCGCAAGGCCGGCGGCCGCCGGGAGAGATGCCATGGAGCGGAGACCGGTCATGAGCGCAACGCCGTCACATACCCAGGGGCTCGGCGAGCAGGAAAGCATCTGGTTCAAGCTGACCGCCCTGCACAAGGGCAGCAATCCCAACCCGATGCACGTCCTCCAGCAGCTCACCGAGCGCCACGGCGGCGTCATCGTCGTGAACATGGGCAACGAGCGCGTGGTGTTCCTGTCCGAGCCCGAGCACTTCAAGCGCGTCCTCGTCACCAAGGTCGATGATTACATCAAGTATTTCGACGGCCTGAAACCGATCTTCGGCAAGTCGATGATCACGCACGACGGCGCGCTCTGGCAGAAGATCCGCATGCCGCAGCAGCCGGCGTTCCACCCGGACATGTTCGCCGAGTACATCCCCTATTTCCTGACTGCGATCCGCTCGAAGATGGACGTCTGGGCCGAACTTGCGCGCACCGGCGAGTCCGTCGAGATGGTCGAGCAGACCTGGACGCTCGCCGCCGACATGATTTGCAAGGCCCTCTTCGATCGCGACATGCCGTTCAATCCGCACTTCGTCTTCAAGTGCGTGAAGACCTACACTGACGTGATGAACCACAAGTCGGTACGCCTGAAGAAGGTGTCCGGCGCCGAGTTCGAGATCACCGAGGAGGCGACCGCCAAGGCCATGGAGGTATGGGCCTCCGTGCCCCCGGCCGTCATCGCCGCCAACCCGCGCGAGGAGCGTGAGCGGACGCTGCTCACCATGATCGAGGCCGCGGTCGCTGACCCGACGATCCCCGAGTTCGACCGCCAGCAGGCCGTCGACGAACTGAAGCAGTATCTGTGGGCGGGCACCGAGACGACGGCCCTGACCCTCGCCTGGGCCCTTTACGAGACCTCCCGCCGCCCCGAGATCGCCGAGCGCATCCGCCGCGAGGGCGACGAGGTCTACGGCAACGCCGGCCGCGAGCCCGAGGCAGCCGACTACTCCGCCCTGGCCTACACGCGCGCCGTCATCCAGGAGACGATGCGGATGTATCCGCCGATCTGGGGCCTGATCCGCATCGCCGCCAAGGACGACGTCATCGGCGACCGCGAGATCAAGGCCGGCGACCGCGTCGTCATGTTCGCCTACGGCACGCACCACTCTGCGAAATACTGGGAGGAGCCGGAGAGCTTCATGCCCGAGCGCTTCATGGGCGACGCCGCCAAGAAGCGGAAGCCCTACACCTACATTCCCTTCGGCGGCGGCAAGCGCTCGTGCATCGGCGGCGCCATGAGCCAGGTCGAGAACACGCTTGCGCTCTCCATGCTTCTGCGCCGCTTCCAGCCCGAATACGTCGGCAACGAGTACGCACCGGCCGACCAGCACCCAGGCATCAACGCCACCGTGACGCTCACCCCCCGTGGCGGCCTCAATTTCCGCATCCGCCAGTTGAGCTGAGCCGCCACGACAGGCTTGGCCGCACGCCCGCAGCGCCCGTCGCGGCTGCGGGCGTC
>JBGSJD010000124.1:0-2581 GCA_041742195.1 Hyphomicrobiaceae bacterium | reverse complement strand
TCGGCGGCACGGGCCGGCTTCGGCGGGGTCGCGTCGGTCCCGGTCGCTGGCTTGGGGGCCGGTTTCAGCACCACATCGACGGACTCGCGGAAGGTCGCCCGGCGCGCCTTCGTATCCAGCGTCATGTTGCGGGCGCTGATGGTGCCGCTTGTCGTTTCGGCCCAAACCGGCTCGGAGCTGACGATGCGGCTCTCCTTGGCGAAGACGGTCGCGCGGGTCAGGCGTGCCTTCAGCCCGGCATCGCCGTCGATGTCGATCCGCTCGTAGAGCTCGAGCAGCTCCTTCTTCTGGTCGTAAGTTCCCCAGACGGCCTTCAGCCGTGTCCTGGCGCCGGTCGTCTGGATGATCTCGCCATCGATGGTGTCGAGCCGGATGGGCGCCTCGTTGCGCAGGTCGGCGACGGCGCTTTTGGCGCGCACCTTGTACTGGGCCCCGTCCTTGGCGAAGCCGTCGTAGGACGGGCGCTGCATGGTCAGATTGGTCGGGTCGATGGTGACGGCGCCGACAGAGACGCCCTTCGTCGCGACGCTGGTCGACAGGTACAGGGCGCCGCCATAGACGCCGAGGCAGGCCATCGCCACCAGGGGCAGCGCAATGCGCAACGCACGGACGACCAGCGTGTGGCGGCGCGCCCGGCGGAACGCGCGCTCGCGATCCGCATCGGACACGAAGATGTCCAGCTTGCCTTGACGGCCGCCGGACCTCGCGTCGCTGCCGATCGCAGACTGCATGTCTCGTTCCTGGGGTCGGACCGGCTACGGCCGGGATCCGAAGCACTTTCGTGATCTAGCTCAATTCGCCCGAAAATTGGGAGGCATTGAGGCCGTGTCCTCACCTCATATGGCCCGACCACGGCTGTGGCGGTTCGCCGCCACAGCGCCAACGTCTCAGTGCGAGAATATGTCGAGGTCCTCGAAGCCGGCCAGATCGAGCATGGCGCGCTCCGGCAGATAGGCAAAGGCCTTCTCGGCCGCGGCCAACCGGCCCTCGCGCTCCAGCATCATCTCGAGGCGGGCCTTCAGGGCGTGAAGGTGAAGCACGTCGGATGCCGCGTAGGCCATCTGCTGCTGGGAGAGTTCCGCCGCGGCCCAGTCAGAGCTCTGCTGCTGCTTCGACAGCTCGACGCCGAGGATCTCGGAGCACAGGTCCTTGAGACCATGGCGATCGGTGTAGGTTCGCGCCAGCTTCGAGGCGATCTTGGTGCACCAGACCGGACCGGTACGCACACCGAGCCACTTCTGCATGACGGCAATGTCGAAGCGGCCGTAGTGGAAGATCTTGGCGACGGCCGGGTCGGTCAGCAGGGCCTTCAACCGCGGCGCCGCCCAGTCGCTGCCGTCGAACTGCACGAGGTGGGCCTCGTTGTTGCCGGCCGAGAGCTGAACGAGGCAGAGCCGATCGCGACGCGGCTTCAGTCCCAGCGTCTCGGTGTCGATCGCGACGCTGGATCCGAACGTCAGGCCGGCCGGCAGATCACCCTTGTGCAGTTTGATGCGCGGGCTGCTCATAAGTGGGTCTCGCTCGTGGCTGATCGGTGGTCGCGGGGCCAGCGATCGCCAGCCGGCCGACATTGGCGCGAGGCGACGGATTTGGCAACGGCCGGGCGAGCAACGATCAGAGCTTGAACCAGTCGGGACGGCCGGTCGGCCAGGGATCGCCCCAGAGCTGCTGGCCGCCATCCACCGTCAGCACCTCGCCGGTGATGAATTTCCCGGACGGCGCCGAGAGATAGACGCACGCCTCGGCCACGTCCCAGGCATCGCCGACGCGACGGAGCGGGTTCGCCTCCTTGTAGGTCGCGGCGCCCTCCGGCGGGTAGTGCGCGAAGCCGGACGTCTCGTGACATCCCGGCGCGACGCAATTCACGCGGATGCCGTGCGGCGCCCACTCGACGGCCACCGTCTTCGACACATAGGCGACGCCGGCACGGGCGGCAGCGGTGTGTGCAATGCCCGGCATGCCCCGCCAGAAGTCCGCTACGATGTTGACGATGCTGCCTTTCTTGTCGCTCTCGAGCCAGCTTCGGGCGGCGGCCTGCATCATGTACCAGGTGCCGTTCAGGTTGTTGTCGATGACCGCGGCCCAGCCCTTCGGCTTGAAGTCGATGGCGGCCTGCGGGAACTGGCCACCGGCGTTGTTGACGAGCACGTCGAGGCGGCCCAGCTCGCCCGAAACGCGCACGAAGAACTCGGTACACGCGTCCGGATCGCGGATGTTGAACGGGACCGTCACCACCTTGCCGCCGAAGCGCGACAGGAATTTCGACGCTGCGTCGAGGCGCTCGACGTTCCGCCCGCATATGGCGAGGTCGGCCCCGAGGCGCGCGAACAAGCACGCGATGGCGAGGCCGAAGCCGCTGCCGGCCCCGGACACCGCGACGACCTGACCTGCAAACAGATCCGGGCGGTAGACGGTCGGCAGATTGGCCAGTTCCTCCGGCGAAAAGCCGAAGTGATCGGCCCCTTCGATGGCCATGTCGCCGCTCCCTTTTCGCGCGCCGGTTTCGCCGTCCTTGCGGCGGTCGGCTGGATCGTAGCATCGCGGCGGGACGGCGCCAGCGGAGCCCGGCGTTGACGCGAGG
>JBGSJD010000123.1:0-3576 GCA_041742195.1 Hyphomicrobiaceae bacterium | reverse complement strand
CAGGCTCCCGCGACCATGCCGCAGATGCGCGCGCCCTCACTTCCCAACGATGCGGCACGCGAAGAGCGCGTGCGCATGACGCGGCTGCGCCAGACGATCGCGCGGCGGCTGAAGGAAGCCCAGTCGACGGCGGCGATGCTGACGACGTTCAACGACGTCGACATGTCGAGCGTGATGGCGCTCCGCAACCAGTACAAGGACCTGTTCGAGAAGCGGCACGGTGCGAAGCTCGGGTTCATGAGCTTCTTCGTGAAGGCCTGTCTCACGGCGCTGAAGGAGATTCCGGCGGTCAACGCCGAGATCGACGGACAGGACATTATCTACAAGAACTACTACCACATCGGCGTTGCCGTCGGCACGGACAAGGGGCTCGTCGTCCCGGTCGTGCGCGAAGCCGATCGCATGAGCCTCGCCGAGATCGAGATGACGATTGCGGACTTCGGCAAGCGGGCGCGTGACGGGCGGCTCGGCATCGACGAGATGCAGGGCGGCACGTTCACGATCTCGAACGGCGGTGTCTACGGCTCGATGATGTCGATGCCGATCCTCAACGTGCCGCAGTCCGGCATCCTCGGCATGCACCGCATCGAGGAGCGGCCCGTGGTGCGCAACGGCCAGATCGTGATCCGGCCGATGATGTACCTCGCGCTCAGCTACGATCACCGGATTGTCGACGGCAAGGAGGCGGTGACGTTCCTCGTCCGGGTGAAGGAGTGCCTCGAGGACCCGCAGCGGTTCGTGCTGGAGCTTTGACCGGCGCCGCCGACACCTCGCGTTGCAAAGGGTTTCCTCGCCATGACCACCACCTATGACGTCATCATCATCGGCACCGGGCCGGGCGGCTACGTCTGCGCCATCCGGGCCGCGCAACTCGGCATGAAAGTGGCCGTCGTCGAGAAACGCGCCACGCACGGCGGCACGTGCGCCAACGTCGGGTGCATCCCGTCGAAGGCGCTACTGCATGCGAGCGAGCTTTATGCCGAAGCCCATCACGGGTTCGCTGCGATGGGCATCAAGGTGTCGCCGGAACTCGATCTTGCGAAGATGCTCTCGTTCAAGGACGAGGGCGTCGCCGGCAACGTGGCGGGCGTCGCGTTCCTGCTGAAGAAGAACAAGGTCGACGTTCATTTCGGAACCGGGCGCATCACGGCCCCGGGGACCGTCGAGGTGGCCCTCAATGCGGGCGGGTCCGCGAGCCTCGCCGCTAAGGCGATCGTCATTGCGACGGGCTCGGACGTCGCCCGGCTGCCGGGCATCGAGATCGACGAAGCCCAGGTCGTCTCGTCGACGGGGGCGCTGACGTTGACCGAGGTGCCGAAACATCTCCTCGTGGTGGGCGCCGGTGTGATCGGGCTCGAACTCGGGTCGGTCTGGGGTCGGCTCGGCGCGCAGGTGACGGTGGTCGAATATCTCGACCGCATCCTGCCCGGCATGGACGGCGAGGTCGCCAAGCAGTTCCAGCGCCTCCTCGAGAAGCAGGGCTTCAAGTTCCGCCTCGGACAGAAGGTGACCGGGATCGTCAAGTCCGCCAGCGGGTGCGCGGTCTCGGTGGAGCCGGCTGCAGGCGGACCGGGGGAAACGCTTCAGGCCGATGTGGTTCTCGTCGCCATCGGGCGCGTCCCGTTCACGGACGGCCTCGGGCTCGAGGAGGTCGGCGTCGCGCTCGATGCGCGCAAGCGGATCACGGTCGACGCGCATTTCCAGACCAGTGTTGCCGGCATCTATGCGATCGGCGACGTGATCGCCGGGCCGATGCTCGCGCACAAGGCCGAGGATGAGGGCTTGGCCGTCGCCGAGATCCTGGCTGGTCAGGCCGGACACGTGAACTACGGCGTCATTCCGAGCGTCGTTTATACGGCCCCGGAAGTTGCCAGTGTCGGTCGGAGCGAGGAAGAGCTGAAGGCGGCCGGCGTCGCCTATACGAGCGGCAAGTTCCCGTTCACCGCCAACGGCCGCGCCAAGGTCAACCGGACGGCGGACGGTTTCGTCAAGGTGCTCGCCGATGCCGCGACGGACAAGGTTCTCGGGGTGCATATCGTTGGGCCGCAGGCCGGTGAGCTGATCGCGGAGGCCGCGATCCTGATGGAGTTCGGCGGTTCGGCCGAGGATCTCGCGCGGACCTGCCATGCCCATCCGACGCTCGCGGAGGCTGTGAAAGAAGCCGCGCTCGCGACGGCCAAGCGGGCGATCCACATGTAACGTTGCGGTGGGGATGCGCGTTGCGGGTGGCTCTGGATCGGCACCCGTTTCGGCGCTATAAGGCCCCGTCAGCCGGCTTAGCTCAGCGGTAGAGCAGCGGTTTTGTAAACCGAAGGTCGGGGGTTCAATCCCCTCAGCCGGCACCAAACAAAATGAATAACTTAGCTAATATTTACAGTGTTCACCAAAACGCTTCATGGTCGTTCACGTACCTGCGACGGAAAGAGAACGTCGCTCATAGACGTGTCACTTCACGTGTCACCTAAGGCCCTCAATCGGCGACTGTGAAATGGGCCCGTTTTTTACACGTTAGATTTTCTCAATCGTGCCGATCATGCGCTGCTCAGTTGCATCCAACGATGCTTAAGTGGCAATGACGATGCTCGAAGTGGCCGGTCGCCACGCAACCGGAACCGGCCTCTACGGCCGACTGCCGACAGGATTGCGCGCCGAGTTTGGCGTGCTACCACATGTCGACGATGCCGCAGCTCTCCTCTATCTGACGTTCTTCTTGCGGGGCAAGTTGCGCGACCATCATCGACGCCGTGCAACTGTGGGACCGTCTGTCGAATACCGCTTGAGCCTCACGCTGCCCAACAAGCAAGGGATGATAACCATCGTCGATTGTGTGATAGTGTTCCATGGTGAAAGATTTCTGTTCATCTCAGTGAGTGCGCCGATCGCC
This sequence comes from Hyphomicrobiaceae bacterium, assembly GCA_041742195.1. Classification (GTDB taxonomy): domain Bacteria; phylum Pseudomonadota; class Alphaproteobacteria; order Rhizobiales; family Hyphomicrobiaceae. Next base: position 692 of record JBGSJD010000123.1, on the reverse strand, counting down.
GATGATGCGCGCATTCGCGAAGGTCGCTGTCCGCGTCGAGGAACTGAAGGGCAGGATCAAGCTCGCCTTCCCAGCGAGCTACCCGCAGGCGGCAATGCTGGCAATTATGACCGGCGCCATCACGAAAGCCGGCCCATGACCGACGCGGCAGCTGCCGCTGGAGCCCTTGCACGAAAACCCCCGCAAGCGTTCCCAAGGTCACCGAAGCCACCGCCGTCAACCCGGCCAAAGCCTCAAGACCCATTGCCAGCCGAAGCCCGCTCACGAATAAAAGTGGCTAGAATCTCTCACCCGCGACCCACCGCCTGAACGTCTCTGCCGCACGCTGCCGCGACCGGCCGACGGAGGCCATGCTCGTCGCTATTTCCGAGGACCCGTTCTATCGCGCCCGTACCGCCGCCACGGCGCACACGAACACCTTTGCCAGTGAGATCTTCGTAACGACCGACGTCGTCTTCGCCCGCGTCAAAGACCGCCACTTCCGCATCACGGGCCTCCCGCTCTCGCATGCAGCACGCCTCACCCTGATCGGCCGCTCGGTCGCCTGGTGCGTAAGCGATCGTCCGCCCCCACCTTCCGTCCTTCGCCTTGATCCGTGAAGCTCCGGCGCCATGCGCACGGATCGTGATGACCTAAGTGATGTGAATAGTGATGACACGAAGCCCGTGCCGTCGCGACGGGGAGATGTGCTC
>JBGSJD010000122.1:0-23027 GCA_041742195.1 Hyphomicrobiaceae bacterium | reverse complement strand
CACCGGCTGACCGCCCGATGGGAAATCGCCGCCGGCTCGCACCGCGAGATCACCATCGACACCGATGCGGCGATGGCGCGGCTGACGCTCGATATCGCGACGACGACGCTGTTTGGCGCCGAGCCGCTGCCCGATGGCGACGACGTCGAGCGCGCGATCCAGGTGCTCTCCGACACGGCGTTTCACGAATCGACGTCGCCCGCAGTGCTCCCGGACTGGCGCGCGCTACCCTCGAAGCGGCGCAAGCTGTGGGCCATGGAGCTGATGGATCGCACGGTGACAGGGCTGGTGCGCCGCCGCCTCGAGGATCTGGCGGCGGGTGGCGAGCGGGACCGCGGCGATCTCTTGTCCATGCTGGTCGAGCAGCACGCGGGCGACGCGACCGCGATCCGGAACGACAGCATGAGCCTTCTCATCGCCGGTCATGAGACGTCGGGGGCCTTGCTTGGCTGGCTGTTCGCGTTGCTGGCCCATGACGCGGTCCAGTTGAGCCGCGTGCAGGCAGAACTCGACAGCGTCCTCGGCGGACGTCTGCCGACGTTCGCCGATCTCCACGAACTGGCCGCGACGTCGGCCGCCATCGAGGAGGCGCTCCGCCTCTATCCGCCGGCCTACTCGCTGTTTCTGCGCCAGGCGACGGCCGATGTGACGCTCGGCGAGGTGCGCATCCGCAAGGGCGACAACGTCCAGATCGTGCCCTACACGCTTCACCGCGACGCGCGCTGGTTCGAGCGGCCGGACGCCTTCGAGCCGGCCCGCTTTCAGCGTCCGCCGACATGGCCACAATTCGCCTACATCCCGTTTGGCGCGGGGCCCCGCGTTTGTATCGGCCAGAGCTTCGCGCTGATGGAGGCCTGTCTCGCGGCCGCCACCATCCTGCAAAGGTGGGAGCCGGCGCCGCTCGCGGCCATTCCTACCCCGAGTGCCAAATTCTCGCTCCGCCCCGCCGGTGGGTTGCCGATGACCTGGCGCCCACGCGCGTAACGCCCGTCGTCAATCGTCGATGATGCGATCGGCCGTCCCGGCCGGTGGCCGGAAGCACTTCCGCTCGTGACCGAACCACCGATAGCGCCGTCGGGCGATGAAGGTGTAGCCGGCATCCCGCAACGGTTTCGGAACGACCCTCAGCGCACCGAGCCAGGACCACGGCGCCTTCAGATGCCGCGCCAGCACGATCCCGGCATCCGACTTCGTGAAGCCGCGCCCGTCCTCGATGACGAGATAGGTCTCGTTGAGATCCGCCCGCGAAAGCCCGTGCTCCGCTGCAAGACGGAGACCCGTCTCCGACCAGGCCCCGACGAAGCGCGTGCTCGGTGCCCGCTCGTGCCGCAACAGGAAGCGCACCATGCCGCTGCACAGCACGCAATCTGTGTCGAAGATGATCGTCGTGGGTTCCGCCATCACCGACCTTCTACACGGGCCTATGATTTCAACGTGCCGTCCTCGATGATCTCGATGGTGCGCGATAGATCCTGCTGTGCGCGGCCCTGGAAGACGCCATGCTTGAGCACGAGCCGCGCCGCTTGGCACACCCACATTGGCACGCCGAGATCCTCCCCTTGTTCGATGGCGAGGTCGACGTCCTTCACGAGGATTTCCAGCGTTGCTCCGAAATCGAAGGTGCGCGGCACGACGACGTCCGGGAACATGGCCATCGTCGAGAAGTTGCGGCCGGTGCTGTTGTTCAGCACGTGCAGCATCGCCTCCTCGGAAATTCCGCCTTTGGTAGCGAGCGTCATGGCCTCGGATGTCGCCACGACTGAGACGGCGAACAGAATGTTGTTGGTCAGCTTCATGGTCTGCGCCGCGCCGGCTTTGCGACCGGCATTCACCACCGTCGGTCCCCAGAGTTTGAAGATCGGTGACAGCTCGTCGATCCGCACGGGATCGCCGGAAACCATCGTGGTGAGCGTGCCGGCCCTGGCGCCTCCAACGCCGCCACTGATGGGCGCATCGATCAAGGTGACGCCTCGCGCCGAGCACGCAGCCTCCACCTCACGGCTGAATGCGCCTCCGACCGTGCAGGTGTTGACGAGCGTCCTGATGGCCGATCCCGCGAGCAGACCGTCCACACCAGTCAGTGCGTGGCGGAATATGGACAGGGTCGGCAACGAGATGACGACCGTCTCGCAGGCGTCGGCAAGTTCTTTGGGAGACGCCGCGCGATGGGCCTGCCGCTCGAGGAGCGGTGCCATGGCATCTTCGCGGACGTCGTGGATCCAGACCTCGTGACCGCCATCGAGGAGCTTGCCCGCCATCGGCTGCCCCATGTTCCCGACACCCAGATAGCCGATGCGCATGATGCCTTCCCTTTCCCGTCTCGTCGCGGACGGCCGCGCCATGTCATGTGCGGCGAGCCGGCTCCCCAACGATATCGGACGGCACGGCGATCGGACTATGGAAACTTGCTTGTCCGCGTGGCGCCTCACGTCCGTCCGGAACCTCGACGCACGGACGGCCGACCCGGCAAGGCCGAGCCGCGCGTCGCGGGCGCGGGGTAGGCGCACTCGGCGAGCGACGTTCGGTCGAGTTCCGCCAGGAAAGCCCGGGCGGCGAGCGCGAGCTTGCCCTTGAGGCGGCAGCGCGGCGTCAGTAGGCAGCCCCCGCCATCGGCACGAAAGCACTCGACGAGGGCATGGCGGGCCTCGAGCAACCGCACGACCTCACCGAGGGTGATCGCATCTGGGGATCGGGCGAGCCTGAACCCTCCGCCTGCTCCGCGATGCGTCGCGACGAACCCGCCTTCGGCAAGTTGGCGTACGACCTTCGTGAGGTGGTTGCGTGAGATGTCGAACTCGCGCGCGATCTCGTCCGTGGTGAACGTTCGGTCAGGCTCGCCGGCGAGTCGCATCAGCGCGCGCAGGGCATAATCGGTGAAAGCCGTCAGTCGCATGGTCGCAGGCCCGAACAAGCATTGAAAATACCGGTTATAAGCATCATAATTCGCACTCACAATGCCGAATTGAGGATGGGCATGAGCAGCCACGATGAAGCACCGGGCGGTGGAGATGGTGCCGACGAGCGGTCGGCGCGGCGGGCCGCGTTCGCAGCCGAAATCGAGGAGCGCACCGGCATCGACGAAGCGATGATCCAGCGGCTTGTTCACGCTTTCTACGAGCGCGTGCGGGGCGACGTCGTCCTCGCTCCGGTCTTCGATGCGCGCATCACCAACTGGCCCCCACATCTCGCCCGCATGTGCGCGTTCTGGTCGTCGGTCGTGCTGATGACGGGCCGCTATCACGGTCGTCCGATGCAGGCGCACGCGCCGCTGCCTGTCGATGCGCAGCACTTCGACCGCTGGCTCGCCCTCTTCGAAGACACGGCCCGGGTCGTCTGTCCGCCTGCCGCTGCGGCGCTATTCATCGAGAAGGCGCGGATGATCGCCCAGAGCCTCGAACTCGGTATCGCGACGGGACGGGGATACCTGCTGGCCCCGGGGCAGCGATTGCCCGCAATCGGGGAGCGCAGCAGCGAGGCAGGTCCCCATGGCTAGCAGCGCCCAGGAGATCCGCGCCTATCGGGGACCTGCGAGTTTCAGCTAAGGCTTCCGGCCGTTCTTTCTGTTCGGCGCTGTCTGGAGCGCGCTCGTCCTCTTGCTGCCGATTCTGAGCGGTCATCTGACGCTGCCAACGGCTCTGTCGCCGATCGAATGGTACACGCATGACCTGATCTAAGGCCATGTCACGGCAGTGGTTACGGGCAAATCACCCCGGCACGACCAGCCGCCCCCGTGCCCGTGAAACACAGGGGCAGAAGTAGCGCGCTCGCTCCGAAGGCGAAAGGCAGGCGTCCTTGTGGATGACATCGCCCGCGACGTAGGCCGTCATGCACATGCCGCAGCCGCCCGTACCGCAACCCGGCTCGACCGGAAATCCCGCGGCCACTAGCACCGCGAGCGCGCTTTCGTTCGCAGCGACGACGAGAAGTCTGTCGGACCACGCGAGCTGGATCTCGAACGCGCCCGATGCGTGCGCATTGGCATCATTCGGCTCACGCGCGAGACCCTTGTGCTCGACGTCCCGCATCTAGTGACCCTTCAGCGCGTCGTATTGGCACTCTCGCCTTGCGGGGCGGTGGGCGCTGGAACGTCGAGGCCGATCGCCGCGAGCAGCTTGCACGGGCTCGCATCTTCTGCGGCTTCGACAGCGATCTCGAAGGCCATTTCGCCGGCAAACAGCCGCCAGCTTTCGATGTTGCGCCAAGGTACGGCGATCAGCACGGGAATGCCCAGCTCCAGCGCATCGCCGATCAGCGGCCGGAACCCGCCGCCCTCGGCCTCCGTCTTACCGAACTTGTTGATGACCAGGACATCCGGGCGGCCCTGGATTGCAGCCATGGTGGACACGATGGACTGCGACAACGCATCCGCATCGAGCCTGCACCCGCGCGCGAGCGGGCCCCGATCCTCGGAGATCTTCAATCGGTCTCCGGTTGCGAGGCACTCGAGGACCATATCGCATTTCACGCGGCCCGCCGGTGGTGGCTCGTCGCGCTGGATGAACCCGGCGCAGCGCGCGCCTCCTGTCACCAGTGCGTCGACCAGCCGGCTGAGAACGCCAGCAGCGCGTTCGCCATCCGTGTAGGTGATGGCAAGAATTCCGTTGTCGGCAGTCGCGTCGTCCATGTGAGCGCCTCTTAGCGATTGGGCCGGAACGCCCGACAGATGGCAGCATCGGTATCGAGGCGCGGGCCGCCGATGAGGTCGATGCAGTAGGGCACGGCCGCGAACACGGCGTCGAGGCACGTCTTGATCGACGTCGGTTTGCCCGGAAGATTGATGATCAGGCTCGCGCCCCTGACGCCCGCTGTCTGCCGCGACAGAATGGCGGTCGGCACCTCGCGCAGGCTCGCCGCGCGCATCGCTTCGCCAAAGCCCGGCATCAGTCGCGAACAAACCTCCGGCATGATGTCGGGTGTCACGTCGCGCGGCGCCGGACCGGTTCCCCCGGTCGTCAGGATGAGCGGGCATCCGTCCACGTCGGCCAGGTGCACGACTGCCGCCGCCACGAGATCCCGTTCGTCGCGCACGATCGTCTTGAGCGGCCGCCAAGGGGTCGTGAGCGTGCCCTCGAGATAGTGGACGATCGCCGGGCCGCCCAGATCGTCGTACGCGCCAGCCGCCGCGCGATCCGAACTCACGACGATGCCGATCGGAATGATCGCGTCCATTTCAGCAGCCCTCCGTGCAGACGTGGCCGCGCGCATCCGTTGGCAAGGGACACGCCAATCCTTCCATCGCCTCTGGCCTGAAATCCGCGAAGGCATCGATCGCCTGACGCCTCATCGCACTGATCGGCTCTGCCGGATTGCGAACGCGATCATCGATCGAGGGGAGCGCGTCGCGCTCCTCGATCGAGGAGAGATGCGGCCCGAGATCGCGCAGCAAGCCATCGTGGACGCCATAGATCCAGCCGTGGAGATTGAGCGTCTGCCCGCGGCTCCACGCGTTCTCGACGATGGGTGTCGCCGCGATCCGGCGCACCTGCATCTCGATGTTGAACTCGCACATGCGGTCGAGCCGGTCTTGCTCATCGGCGATGGCATCGAAAAGCGCGCGATGCTTGCGATAGTACATCGTCAGCGGCTGCAGCCAGTGATCGAGCATCGCGCCGCGATCCGCGGTCAGTGAGCGAGCGACGCCGCCACATCCATAGTGCCCGCAGACGATGATGTGCTGAACCTGCAGGTACTCGACCGCGAACTCGAGCACCGAGAGAATGTTCAGATCGCTGGTGTGGACGATATTGGCGATATTCCGATGGACGAAGACCTCGCCCGGGTCGAGGCCGAGCACGTCGTTGGCCGTGACCCGGCTGTCGGAACAGCCGATCCAGAGATAGTTGGGCCGTTGCTGCTCCGCCATGCGCCGGAAGAACTCGGGATCGTCCCGCCGCTTGCCGACGGCCCAGATGACGTTCTGGTCGAGGAGATGATCGAGCGTCCTGGACATCAGGTCGGAACTCCGCGTCTGGCCTTCATCGAATGCGAGAGCGCATCGAGGTCTTTCGGCGAGAGCCGCTTTCGCGCCATGACCATCACGATGCCGTTCTCGATGGCGAGATGCCGCTGCTCGTCGCGGGCGTACTGGGCAGCCAGCTTGGCGGCGGCAGGTCCGAGTTTCAGCCGCTCGCCACTCGTGTTCATGCACAGCGCCGCCGCGAGCTTCTTCGCTGACGCCTCGCCGCGCGCATGGTCGTGCGAGAGCTGCGCGAGCAGCGGCTCGAGTCCATCCTCGGGGTGTGCCCGCGCCCGGAGCAGCGGGAACAGATCCTCGTCCTCGTCGCGATGATGCAGCGCGAGGTCGTGCTGCATCGCCTTCGCGATCTGTTCCATGACGTCTCCCGGGATGTCCTGCCCGGCAGCAAGCATTCGCAAGGCTCGGCAAATGCGGCGCTGCCGGAAATGGTCCTCGCAGATGTACTCGATCGGGTCGGCCAGAAGTCTCAGCGGCGGCGCCATGATCTCTTCCCGGGTGACAGGCCGGAACGGCGCTGAGAATTCGCGTCTGGCTCGGGCCATGACATCAGCCTCCGACGATGCTGGTCGCCTCGCATGAACAGCTGAGCGCTTCGGGTGCCGGTGACGCATCGCGCGCGATCGCCCACCGCGCGATGTAGAGCATCGCGGCCTGCCCCGGATCCGGCGCCCGCTCCATGGCCGCGACGAGAGCCAGCCAGGCCTCGTCGCCGGCCATCGACGCGAATTGGCCGGCGCTGGCTGCGAGATACTCGCCGGGCTGCTCGCCGTACCGCTCCGCTGCCGACGCCACTTGGCTGTAGACGACGAGATCGCCGAGCGCCTCGAGTGCGTCGGCCGTGCTCTGCTCGGTCTCGAGCCGAGCAAACAGGACGCCGAGATCCATGGAGCGCTCCTATCGAACCAGAGGGGATGAACTTGCTTCGAGGTCGATGCCGGCAATCGTCGCGCGCCCCGCCAGCATCGCGATGTATTGCTTGATGGCTGCATTCTGCGAGCGTTCGATCAGCCAGCCCGAGATCGCCTCCCGCACCAGATCGAAGGGTAGTGCCTGCCCCTCGCACTTGTGATCGACGAAGACGACATGGGCGCCGTAGCGCGTTTCGATCGGCGCTCCCGCCACCTCGCCGACGGGCGCGTCGGCGAGCCCTGCCTCGAACTCGGGTACGGTCTGCCCGCGCGAGATCTGCCCCAGCGCGCCGCCTTGTGCCTTCGATGAACAGGCCGAGTGAGCGGCCGCCAGCTGCGAGAAGCAGCCGGGATCGGCCTTGACCATCGCGATGATCGCCTCGGCTTGCTGGCGAGCCTCGGCCCGCGCCGTCGAGTCAGCAGGTGGTGCGGCCAGCAGGATGTGCCGGACGCCGTAGAGGTCCGACGAGCGGAACGCCTGCCGCCTTTGCTCGTAGACGCGGCGGCATGTCTCCTCATCCGGTTCAGGAGTGACGACTTCCTGCTCGATGAGTTGCCGAACGATCGCCTCCTCGTCTGTCTCGCGACGCCCCTCCGCGTCCATCTGCGGCTGCGGCGTGATGTCGAGGCGCTTCGCCTCCTGCAGCAGCAACTCGCGAATGGCGAGGGCGCGGGCCGCCGCCTGCCACGCCTCGATCGGCTTCGTGGCCGGGTGGTGCTGGGTCTCCCGCGCGATCTCTCCGCGCGGGATGACGACACCATTGACGGAAACCGGCTTGGCGCGCGTCAGCTCCGGGCGTTGAGCAGTGGCCGCAGGCGGCGCAACACGTGATGTGTCGAGAACCGTGGTCATGAGCCGTTACTCCGAAGCTGGCTTGTAGGCGCTGCCCGATGCATGACCGCCGAGCGGTCTCCGCGTCCGCACGACCTGATATCCGCGCCGCGTCACGAACTTGACGGGGGCCGACCAGATGTGGACGAGGCGCGAGAACGGGAAGAGCAGGAAGATGGTCATGCCCAGCACGAGATGGACCAGGTACGGCCAGTCGAGCCCCTGCAGGGTCTTCGCATCGACCGGCTGGACGGTGACGATCCCCTGGGCCCAGTGCGACAGCTGAAGCATGACGGAGCCGTCGGTGTGCCTGAACGAGAATGGCAGTGTGATCAGGCCCAGAACCAGCTGCACCCACAGGATGATGAGGATCGACAGATCCATGTAGGTCGATGTTTGCCGTATACGCGCGTCGGTCAGCCGGCGATGCAGCAGCAGCGTCAGTCCGACGAAGCAGACCGTACCGGCGATACCGCCCGCCACGATGGCGATCAGCTGCTTCTGCTCCGGCGTGATGAACAGCGAATAGACCGCTTTGGGCGTGAGCAGGCCGACGGCGTGCCCGAAGAACAGGAACAGGATCCCGAAGTGGAAGAGGTTCGATCCCCAGAATAGCTGGCGCTTGCGCAGCAACTGGCTGGAACTGGCTTTCCACGTGTACTGCTCGCGGTCGTAGCGGATCAGGCTCCCGAACACGAACGCGGAGATGCACACGTAGGGATACCAGACGAACAGGATATGAAAGATCGTGTCTTGCATGGCGCATGCTCCTCAGGTGCGAGGCGTTGCGGAAGTCGAGATGATGGTCGCTGGTCCCTTGCGATGCGCGTTCTCGAGCCCTGGCGCCGGACGACGCCCCTGCCGGATCTTCGCCGCGAGACCATCGACGCCGCACTGGGCTGCCGCCCCGGGACCGAAGGTGACTTCCTCTTCTTCCCAGGCTGCATCGAGGGCTTCGAGGTCGTCCGGCTCGGGGTCCGGCTCCGCTCTCAGCGCCGCGAGTTGCGCCGAATCGAGCTTCACCTTCGCCAGCGCCACGAGCGCTGTAAAGGCTGCCTCGTAGGGAGAGCCACGCTTCGCCAGCCGTTCGCGGAGGGCCGCCAGAACATGGCCCGGCTGGCCGACGAGCTCGAGTGCCTCCGCCGCGGGACGCGTCGCGGCGAACTCGAGAAACATCGGAAGGAAATCGGGCAGCTCGGATGCAGTCGCCTCGTAACCCGCATCCGCATAGACGCCCATCAGGTCGACCATGGCCTGGCCGCGATCTCGGCTTTCACCATGCACGTGCTCGAAGAGATGGAGCGACAGGGACCGCGTGCGGTCGAACAGCAGCACGTAGCGCTCCTGCGCATCGAGGAGATCGCGCCGGGCTATGTCGTCGACCAACTCGATGACGCCCTGGAGCTGCGAGCGAGGCAGGATTGCCTCGCTCCGAAGGACGGCAGTGAGCTCGCGCGCTGCGGCTTGCAGTTCCGGGGTCGGATAGGTGAGGAGCGCGGAAAGAACCTTGAGCGTTTTCATCAGTAGGCTCCCATGCGCGGCTTGTCGTTCTTCACCTTGACGCCACCGAAGAGGTTCGTCCGCTTGTCGCTCGGCAGGCAGCCGTCGCCGAACGAGAAGCCGCATTCGCCACGGAGTTCGTAGGCGTCCTGCGTCACTTCACGATGCGACGTCGGGATCACGAAGCGGTCCTCGTAATTGGCGATCGCCATCACGTGGTACATCTGCTCGATCTGCAGTGCGCTCAGCCCGACACGCATCGCGACGGCTTCGTCGATGACGCCATCGATGGTTTTGGCCCGCATGTAGGCCCGCATCGCCAGCATCCGCTCGAGCGCCAGCGCCACGGGCGCCTCTTCGCCGGCCGTCAGCATGTTGGCGAGGTAGCGGAGCGGAATGCGCAGCGACCGCACATCCGGCATGCCTCCGTCCGTGCCCATCTTGCCGGCCTCGGCAGCCGCCGTGATCGGCGAGAGCGGCGGCACGTACCAGACCATCGGCAGCGTCCGGTATTCGGGATGGAGCGGGAAGGCGACCTTCCATTCCATCGCCATTTTCCAGACGGGCGACCGCTTCGCGGATTCGAGCCACGCATCGGGGATGCCGTCCCGTCGCGCCTGCTCGATCACTTTCGGATCGCTCGGATCGAGGAAGATCGAGAGCTGCGCCTCGTAGAGCTTGCTCTCGTCCTTGACGCTTGCCGCGGCTTCGATGCGGTCCGCGTCATAGAGCACGACGCCGAGATAGCGGATGCGGCCGACGCACGTTTCCGAACAGACGGTCGGCTGGCCCGCCTCGATCCGCGGATAGCACAGAATGCACTTCTCGCTCTTTCCGCTCGACCAGTTGAAGTAGATCTTCTTGTAGGGACAGCCCGAAACGCACATGCGCCAGCCCCGGCACTTGTCCTGGTCGATCAGGACGATGCCGTCTTCCTCGCGCTTGTAGATCGCGCCCGACGGACACGACGCGACGCACGCCGGGTTGAGACAGTGCTCGCACAGCCGCGGCAGATACATCATGAACGTGTTTTCGAACTGTCCGTAGATCTCCTTCTCGATGCCGTCGAAATTCTTGTCGGCGGAGCGCTTGGCAAACTCGCCGCCGAGAATTTCCTCCCAGTTCGGGCCCCATTCGATTTTCTCCATGCGCTCGCCGGTGATGAGCGAGCGCGGCCGGGCTGTGGGGAAAGCCTGGCTCTCCGGCGCCTTCTGCAAATGGTCGTAGTCGAACGTGAAAGGCTCGTAATAATCATCGATCTCGGGGAGATCGGGATTGGCGAAGATCTTGGAGAGAATGCGCCACTTGCCACCGATGCGCGGCTCGATCTTCCCGTTGGCCTTCCGGCGCCAGCCACCCTTCCAGCGATCCTGGTTTTCCCAGTCCTTTGGATAGCCGATGCCGGGCTTCGTCTCCACGTTGTTGAACCAAGCGTATTCCATACCTTCGCGATTGGTCCAGACGTTCTTGCAGGTCACCGAGCACGTATGGCAGCCGATGCACTTGTCGAGGTTTAGAACCATCGCGATCTGAGCGCGGATTTTCATGTCGTTGATCCCCTGATCACTCGGCGGCTTCTGGTTTGTTGTGTCGAGCGGCAGGCTCCTGCTTCCCCTTGAAGGGCCGCTCCAGCCAATCCACCTTGCTGAGTTTCCGAATTACGACGAACTCGTCGCGGTTGGTGCCGATCGTGCCGTAGTAATTGAAGCCGTAGGCGAGCTGCGCATAACCACCGATCATGTGCGTCGGCTTCAGAACCGCCCGCGTGACCGAGTTGTGAATGCCGCCCCGTTGCCCCGTCATTTCAGAGCCCGGCACGTTCACGATCTTTTCCTGGGCGTGATACATGAAGAGCGTGCCGTCCTTCATGCGCTGCGAGACCACCGCGCGGGCGACGAGCGCGCCGTTGGCGTTGTACGCTTCCACCCAGTCGTTATCGACGATGCCCACCTTCCTGGCGTCGGTCTCCGAGAGCCAGACGATCGGCCCGCCGCGTGACAGCGTGAGCATCAGCAGGTTGTCGGTGTAGGTGGAGTGGATGCCCCACTTCTGGTGCGGCGTGATGAAGTTGAGGACGATCTCTTTCTCGCCGTTAGGCTTGAGCCCCTGCACGCCCTTGATGGCTTTGAGATCGATCGGCGGGCGATAGACACAGAACCCTTCGCCGAAGGCCCGCATCCACAGGTGATCCTGATAGAGCTGCTGGCGGCCCGACAGCGTGCGCCACGGAATGAGTTCGTGCACGTTCGTGTAGCCGGCGTTGTAGCAGACCTTTTCGCTCTCGAGGCCCGACCACGTCGGAGCCGAGATGATCTTTCTCGGCTGTGCGACGACGTCGCGGAAGCGGATTTTCTCGTCCTCCTTCACCGCTGCCAGATGCACGTGGTCGCGCCCGGTCGTCTTCGAGAGGGCGGCCCAAGCCTTCACCGCGACCTCGCCATTCGTCTCGGGCGCGAGCATCAGGAGCATCTCCGCCGCATCGATGTCGGTGTCGATGCGGGCCATGCCCTTGGTCGGGCCCTCCTCGGTGACCACGCCGTTCAGCTGCTTGAGCGCATCGACCTCGTGCTCCGTCTTCCAGGCGATGCCCTTGATCCCGTTCCCGACCTTCTCCATGAGCGGGCCGAGCGCGGTGAACCGCTTATAGAGGTTGGGATAATCGCGCTCGACGACGGTGACACTCGGCATCGTTTTGCCGGGAATGGGCTCGCACGCACCCGTCTTCCAGTCCTTCGGCTCGAAGGCTTGCGCGAGTTCGGCCGGAGCATCGTGCATGATCGGTGTCAGCACGACGTCCTTCTCGACACCGAGTACTTCCGGTGCCACGCGCGAGAACGCCTTGGCGATCGCCTTGTAGATTTCCCAATCCGACTTGGCCTCCCAGACGGGGTCCACCGCGGTCGTCAGCGGATGGATGAAGGGATGCATGTCCGACGTGTTGAGATCGTTTTTCTCGTACCAGGTCGCCGTCGGCAGCACGATGTCCGAGTAGACGCACGTCGTCGACATGCGGAAGTCCAGCGTCACGAGGAGGTCGAGCTTGCCCCGAGGCGCTTCGTCGTGCCAGCGGACTTCCGTCGGCTTGGCTCGGCCTTCCTCGCCGAGATCCTTGCCGAGCACGCCGTGCGACGTCCCGAGCAGGTGCTTCAGGAAGTACTCGTGGCCCTTGCCCGACGAGCCGAGGAGGTTCGATCTCCACACGAACAGGTTGCGCGGATAGTTCCGCGGCGCGTCCGGATCCTCCCAGGCAAAGTCGAGATCGCCCGACTTGAGTGCCTTGGCGACGTAGGCCGGCGCTTCCATGCCGGCCGCGGCCGCCTTGCCAGCGATCTCGAGCGAGTTCTGCGTCAGCGTCGGATAAGCCGGCAGCCAGCCCATTCGGATCGAGCGCATGTTGTAGTCGATGATCGTCCCGTCCCAGGGCCCGGGAGGCGCGGTCGGAGACAGGATCTCCTTCACGTCGAGCGTCTCGTAGCGCCACTGGTTCGAGTGCAGGTAGAAGAACGAGGTCGAGTTCTGCTGGCGCGACGGCCGCGACCAGTCGAGTCCGAACGCGAGCGGCGCCCAGCCAGCTTGCGGACGCAGCTTCTCCTGCCCCACGTAATGCGACCAGCCGCCGCCCGACTGCCCGACGCAGCCGCACATGACCAGCATGTTGATCACGCCGCGGTAGTTCATGTCGGCGTGATACCAGTGGTTCATCGCGGCCCCGATGATGACCATCGAGCGGCCGTTGGTCTTCTCGGCATTGGTGGCGAACTCGCGTGCCACCTGGACGATCTTGTCCCGCGTGACGCCGGTGATCTTCTCCGCCCATGCAGGCGTGTAGGGCGTATCGTCGTCGAAGGAGGCCGCGACATTGCCGCCGCCGAAGCCGCGATCGACACCGTAGTTCGCGAGGAAGAGATCGTGCACGGTCGCGACGATCGCCTCGCCGTCGGCGAGCTTGAGCCGCTTCACCGGAACGCGGCGCTCGAGCACGCTCGCGTGGTCCGTGTGTGTGAAATGCTCGTGCGCGATGTTGCCGAAATAGGGAAACGCGACCTCGGCGAACTCATCCTTCACGTCCGCGAGCGACAGCCGGAGCTTCGTCGGATTGCCACCAGACTCCTTCTCCTCGATATTCCACTTGCCCTGTTCGCCCCAGCGGAAGCCGATCGATCCGTTCGGCACGACGATCTTGCCGGAGACCTCGTCGAGCCCGACCGTTTTCCATTCCGCGTTGTTTGTCTCGCCGAGAGAAGCGTCGAAGTCGGACGCGCGAAGCAGGCGATCCGGCACCAGCTTGCCGTTCTGCGAGACGAGCCGCACCAGCAACGGCATGTCGGTGTACTGGCGCACGTAGTCCCGGAAATACGGGACCTCCCGCTTGACGTGATACTCGGTGAGGATGACGTGGCCCATGGCCATGGCCAACGCGGCGTCCGTGCCCTGCTTCACGCTGAGCCAGATGTCGCCGAATTTTGCCGCCTCCGAGTAGTCGGGGCAGATCACGGCGGACTTCGCGCCGCGATAGCGCGCCTCGGTGTAGAAATGCGCGTCGGGCGTCCGCGTCTGCGGGACGTTCGAGCCCCACAGGATGATGAAGCCGGCGTTGTACCAGTCGGCGGATTCGGGAACGTCCGTCTGCTCGCCCCACGTCTGCGGGCTCGACGGCGGCAGATCGCAGTACCAGTCGTAAAATGACATGCAGACGCCGCCGAGCAGCGACAGATAGCGCGACCCTGCTGCATAGGAGACCATCGACATCGCGGGGATTGGCGAGAAGCCGATCACGCGGTCGGGACCATAGGTCTTGGCCGTGTAGGCGTTGGCGGCGCCGATGATCTCGGTCACCTCGTCCCAGGTGGCGCGCACGAAGCCGCCATGGCCACGAACCTGGATGTAGTCGTTCCGCTTCTCCGGGTTCTCGACGATCGATTTCCACGCCGCCACCGGCGCCAGCGTCTTTCTCGCCTCGCGCCAGTGCCGGACCAGCCGCGAGCGGATCAGCGGGTACTTGACGCGGTTTCCAGAGTAGAGATACCAGCTGTAGCTGGCGCCGCGCGAGCATCCGCGCGGCTCGTGGTTCGGCAGGTCCGGGCGGGTCCGCGGATAGTCCGTCTGTTGCGTTTCCCAGGTGACGATGCCGCCCTTCACATAGATCTTCCAGGAGCACGATCCCGTGCAGTTGGCGCCATGCGTCGAGCGGACGATTTTGTCGTGCTGCCAGCGCTGGCGATAGCCGTCCTCCCACTGGCGGTCCTCGTTCGTGGCGATACCGTGGCCGTTCGAGAACGCTTCTTTGGTTGATCTGAAGTATTTCAGGCGATCGATGAAATGGCTCATGTGCGTGCCTCGATGGTGCTGATGTCGGGACTATTCGGCTGGGCTGGTCGCGCTTGACGGTGTCGATGGCCCGCCTCGTTCGATGTCGAACAGCAGGCCGCCACGCCGCGTGTAGAACCACCACGTGATGGCGATGCAGCTCACGTAGAAGGCGAGGAAGCTGTAGAGCGCGAGCTCCGCTCCCCCGGTCGCCGCGATCGAACTGCCGAAGCTCTTCGGAATGAAGAAGGCGCCATAGGCCGCGACCGCGGAGGTGAAGCCGATGATCGCCGCCGCTTCCTTGTCGGATTGGCGGACGCGCTCGGCAGGCGACAGGCCCGGCTCCAGTCGCGCGACCTCTTTCCGCATGATCGCCGGGATCATCTGGAACGTGGAGGCGTTGCCGATGCCGGTCGCCGCGAACAGGAACAGGAAGCTCGCAAAGAAGATCGTGAAGGATTGCGGGCTTCCCTTGAGGCCGATGGCATAGAGGATGCCGACCACGCCCACGCTCATCGCGACGAAGACCCACAGCGTGATGCGGCCACCACCGAAGCGATCGCAGGCCTTTCCGGCTGCGGCCCGTGCCAGGGCACCGACCAGCGGCCCGAGGAACGCATACTGGAGCGCGTTGACCTCCGGGTAGAGCACCTTCGAGAGCAGCGGAAACGCCGCCGAGAAGCCGATGAACGAGCCGAACGTGCCCGTGTAGAGCCAGCACATCACCCAGTTGTGGAAGCGGGTGAAGATGATCGACTGATCGGCGAAGCTGGCCTTCATCGTTGCGATGTCGTCCATCCCGAACCAGGCCGCGAAGGCCGACGCGACGATGAACGGCACGAACACATAGCCTGCGTTCTGCAGCCAGAGCGTGGTGGTGACAGAGCCGACGGTGGCCGTCTGTGGCGCACCGCCGAGCCAGCCGAACACGCCGGCGGCGATCACGAGCGGCACGACGAACTGCACGACGCTGACGCCGAGATTGCCGAGACCGGCGTTGATGGCGAGCGCGTTGCCCTTCTCGGCCTTGGGGAAGAAGAACGAGATGTTGGCCATCGAGGACGCGAAGTTCCCGCCGCCGAAGCCGCAGAGCAGCGCGAGCGCAAGGAACACCCAGTAGGGCGTGCCCGGGTTCTGGACGGCCCAGCCCATGCCGACGGCCGGGATGAGCAGCGACCAGGTCGCGAGCGTGGTCCACAGCCGGCCGCCGAAAATGGCCGGCATGAAGCTGTAGAAGATGCGGAGCGTGGCGCCGGACAATCCCGGCAATGCGGCCAGCCAGAAGAGCTGGTCGTTGTTGAACGCGAAGCCGACGCTCGGCAGTTTGGCGACGACGACCGACCACACCATCCACACCGCGAACGAGAGCAGCAGGCAGGGAACCGAGATCCAGAGGTTCCGGCGCGCGATGGCTCGGCCCTTGCTGTCCCAGAAATCGCGATCCTCAGGCCGCCAGTCCGAGAGCGCGCCGGAGGCCGCGAGCGCGCCTTCCGTTCCCGGTCCGTGGATCGGCTGCATTTCGGGGAGCTGTGGCAAGCGGCTGGCCGGAATGCCTTCCGCCGCGGCGCTGGCTTCCATCTGCTGGATCGCGAAGTGCATCCAGACGAGCGACACGGCCACGATGAGGAACAGCAGCCAGAAGCAGCTCTGCCAGACGCCGGTGAGGTCGTTGAGCGCACCGAACGCGATCGGCAGAATGAAGCCGCCAAGGCCGCCGACGAGACCGACGATACCGCCGACGGCGCCGACACGGTCCGGGTAGTAGACAGGGATGTGCTTGTAGACCGCGGCCTTGCCGAGGCTCATGAAGAAGCCCAGCACGAAGGCCGTCACCACGAAGCCGACGAGGCCCATGCGGGTCGAGAACTCGACCGGCCCGCGGATGCCTTCGATGACGTACTGCGTCGGCGGATAGGACAGGATGAAGGTGCAGACCGCCGAGACGATGAACGTCCAGTACATGATCGTGCGCGCGCCGTACTTGTCCGATAGGTGCCCGCCATAGGCCCGGAAGATCGAGGCGGGAATGGAGTACATGGCGCCGATCATGCCGGCCGTCGTGATGTCGAGGCCGTAGACGCCGATGAGGTAGCGCGGCAGCCATAAGGCGAGCGCCACGAACGCACCGAAAACGAAGAAGTAGTAGAGCGAGAACCGCCAGACCTGCACGTTCCTCAACGGCTCGAGCATGGCCGAGAGCGGCTCCGGCTTCTCCCCGCTCGCGCGCCGGCGGGCCAGATCCGGATCATCTTTCGTGAACAGGAAGAAGAGGAGCGCCGTGATCGCCAGGACAACCGCCCAGATCAGAGCCACGCTCTTCCACCCGTAGGCGATCATGATGACGGGAGCCGCGAACTTCGTGACGGCAGCGCCGACGTTGCCCGCGCCGAAGATGCCGAGGGCCGTGCCCTGCTTCTCCTTCGGGAACCACTTCGCGACGTAGGCCACGCCGACCGAGAACGAGCCGCCGGCGATGCCGACGCCGAGCGCCGCGAGGAGGAAAGTCGGGTAGCTGTTGGCGAAGACGAGCAGTGCCGTCATGGCCGAGGCCGAGAGCATCGTCAGGGTATAGACGACGCGTCCGCCGTACTGGTCGGCCCAGATGCCGAGCATGAGGCGGATCAGCGAGCCGGTCAGGATCGGCGTGCCGACGAGCAGTCCGAATTCGGTATCCGAAAGGCCCAGATCCTTTTTGATCTGGATACCGATGATCGCAAAGATCGTCCAGACGGCGAAGCAGACGGTGAAGGCAAACGTGGAGAGCCATAGGGCTCTGTTTTGGTCGGATGTGCTTGGCGTAGCCGTTGGCATGAACGCCCCCTGTTTTGATACGACCCACGCGGGGTCGAAGGGACGCTCGTGCGATGAGCCATGAGGCGGCTTGATGCACGTCAAGAACGGCAGCAGGAGCGCCATTTTCAAGGCGTTCGATGGCACGCATCAGCTTGTACGCCGACGCCGATCAAGTCATTGACGGTGTCTTGCGCAAGTCGTCTATTGATAATAATCAAGAAGACGGTTGTCTCGGTCGCGGGGCTTGGAAGTCGGGAGCTGATCGGATGCGAACAGCGGAAATCGAGGAGATGCGTGGGCTGCGCATTTTCCAGGACGTCGATGAGCGACGGGTCGATGCCATGCTCAAGACCTCTTTCTTGCAGCGGTTTCCGGCCGGTGTGGAGCTCGTGCGCGAAGGCGAGATGGCCGACTTCCTGCATGTCGTCGTCGAGGGCAATGTCGAGGTGTTCTCCGCCTATCGGGACAGGGAGACGACCGTGTCGGTCCTGGGGCCTGGCAGGTGCTTCATCATGGCGGCCGTCGTCCTCGATCGCGTCTACCTCAAGTCCGTCAGGTCGTTGACACCGGCAAGAATCCTCCTGATTCCGGCCGATGCCGTTCGCCGCCACTTCGCCGAGGACGCCGCCTTCGCGCGCTGCCTCGCGTGCGACCTGGCCGAGGCGTATCGGATGGTCGTCAAGGAACTGAAGAACCAGAAGCTGCGCTCGGGGCTCGAGCGCCTCGCCAACTGGCTGCTCGCCTACCGCGCAGAGCACGGCGACATCAACCGCATCGAGCTGCCGTTCGAGAAGAAGGTGCTGGCATCCCGCCTCGGAATGGCACCCGAAGTGCTGTCGCGCTCGTTTGCAGCCCTTGCGCCCTATAAGGTTCGCGTCATCGGTCGCGTCATCGAACTTCGCGACATCGAGGCTCTGACCACGCTCGCGCGCCCCGCGCTGACGATCGATGATCCAGCGACTTGACCCTCTCCCACGACCCGGGCTGCGCTGACCGGGCTGCCGAGATGCTCTCCCGGCCGGATAGGAGATCGAGCAACGCCATCGCCTTCGAGTGCGCTGCCCTCGACGAGCCTTCGCGAACCACTCAACGATCCGCCGGCCGTGGCTTTCTGACCTCCTCGATCCGGGGAGATGGCGGCTGCCCGATCAGCTGACCGTCGCGTCGCTCGACGCCGCTACGCGAAAAATGCGCACAAGACGCGAGGTGTGCCTGGACGGGTTGGTGGCGAGGTCGGGCATGGCGTCCGCAGTCGCGAGAGCCAAGTCGACCAACGTGGCCGGCGCCTGAGTGGCTCTCAGCTGCAACGTCCACTTCCGCCGGCGGTTCGCTTCTGCCCGGATCTCGAGGTGCACCAAAAGTTTGAAAGAATGCGCCAGTCGTCAGGCAGCCTGTGATTTTCGCGCGCATCGACGGACCGTTGCCTAGCCCAAGTGTTCCGCGCGCCAACATAGAGAGCAAATCATGCGCGAAATATGGGCGAGCCATATCGGTCTCAATGAACCATTCTGCGATGGCCATGATCCGAGGGAGTAGCCGGAAAATCCGGTTCTCGTACTGCTCACGGCTGAGATGCGCCATTCGACTTTGCGGTCCGAGGTTCGGAGTTGAACCGCTTGGCCGCTCGGGTGCGATGGGAGAACTGCAGGACAATGTCGAATTGCGCGCTTCGAGAAATCATGGGCGCGGAGAGTGGAATTGTGGCGCCAGAAACCCGACCGTTCGGGCTCGAGACATGGGAGCAGCTGATGCGAAGGGCTGAAATGAGACTATTCAGGCGCAATTTCGATATGCCCGTCTACAAAACACTGGCCGTAGCCATGCTGACCGCATGCGCTTTCGGGCCGGTGCGGGCCGAGGAAAGCGTTCTGCGCGTCGCTATGACGGCGGCGGATATCCCGGTGAATATCGGGCAGCCGGACCAGGGGTTCGAGGGTTTCCGGTTCATGGGCTATATGCTCTACGATCCGCTCGTGCTCTGGGATCTTTCGAAGGCGGATGAGCCGGCGAAGCTTGTTCCAGGTCTCGCAGAAAGTTGGGAAATCGATCCGAAGAACGACAATCGCTGGATATTCAAGCTCCGCAAAGGCGTGACATTTCACGACGGCAGCCCGTTCACCGCCGACGACGTCGTCTGGAACTTCGAGAAGGTGAGAAACGACAAGGCGCCCCAGTACGAGCCGAAGCAGGCGGCGCTCGTTGCGCAGCGCATTCCGTCCGTGGCGACAGTCAAGAAGCTCGACGATTTTACGCTCGAGATCCTGACAAAGGAGCCGAGTGCCTACGTACCTTATCAGGTCAGCTTCTGGTTCATGTCGAACCGGGCGCAGTGGGAGAAGCTGAAAAGCTGGAGCGAGTACGCCAAGGCGCCCACCGGCACGGGACCCTGGAAGTTCGTGAGCCAGACCCAGCGCGCCAAGGTCGAGATGGTGGCCAACAAGGCGTACTGGAACCCGGCGCGCGTGCCCAAGGTGGATCGCGTCGTGCTGCGGCCGATTCCCGAGGCCTCGGCGCGCGTTGCAGCAATTCTCTCGGGTCAGGTCGATTTCGTGGAGGCACCGCCGCCCGATTCGATCCCGCGCCTCAAGTCGTCCGGCATCAAGATCGTCACCAATGCCTATCCGCACAACTGGGCGATCAAGCCGAGTCGCATCGAGGGCTCTCCCTGGAATGACATCAATGTGCGCAAGGCCGCCAACCTTTGTATCGACCGCGAAGGCATGAACAAGCTGCTCGGCGGCCTCAGCGTGCCATCCGAGGGCCACATGCCACCGGGTGACACCTGGTTCGGCAAGCCGTCCTTCAAGTTCGGCTACAAGCCGGATGAGGCACGCAAGTTGATGGCCGCCTCAGGCCACAGCGCGGCCAAGCCGCTCACGGTGAAGATCGCCATCTCCACGAGCGGCTCGGGCCAGATGCAGCCCCTGCCGATGTTCGAGTTCCTCCAGGCCAACCTCAACGAGTGCTTCTTCAAGGTCGAGGCCGAGGTCATGGAGTGGAATGCACTCACGGCCTTCGGGCGCAAGCCTGCCAGCGACAAGGACGCCATAGCCAAGGGCGTCAATGCCGTGGTCATCAGCCATGCGCTCCAGGACCCCTACAGCGCCTTCGAGCGCTTCTTCCTGAGTTCGCGCATCTCGCCAGCCGGCTCCAACTGGGGCGAGATCCGGGACAAGTTCTACGACGACATGCTGGCCAAGGCGGCGCGAACCTTCGACCAGGCGGCCCAGGACGCGATCCTCCAGAAGGTGCACGAGTACGCCGTCGATCAGGCGGAATGGGTGTGGGTCACGCATGATGTGAACCCCCGCGCCATCTCGCCGAAGGTCGAGGGCTTCGTGCAGGCCAAGAGCTGGTTCCAGGATCTGACGCCGATCACACTCAAGAAGTAAGAAGGAAGGGGCCGATGCTCTCCTACATCCTGCAGCGGCTCGTCTACGCCATTCCCATCGCGCTCGGCGTGACGATCGTCTGTTTCTCGCTCGTCTACATCGGCCCCGGCGACCCCTTGAGCTCGATCCTGCCTGAGGATGCGCCTCAGGCCGTGATCGACAAGATCAAGGCCGAATACGGCCTCGATAAGCCCATTGTGCTGCAATACTGGATATGGCTCACGAAAGCCCTCGTCGCTGATTTTGGCCGTTCGATCGTAACGGGCAAGACCGTCCTTGCCGAACTCGTCCCGGCGCTCGGCAACAGCTTGATCCTCGCCATCGGCGGCGCGGCGCTTGGCTTCATCGTTGGCGTGGTGCTCGGCGGACTGGCCGGCTACTACCACGGCCGACCGGCCGACCGAATGTTCACGGCGCTCGCCATCACGGGCGTCAGCGTTCCGCACTACTGGCTCGCCATCGTGCTGGTGATCATTTTCTCCGTCGAGCTGGCCTGGTTGCCGGCACTCGGCATGACCGGCAGCGGCGCCACGACATTCTCGTTCTCGACGGAGAATTTCCGACACATGGTGCTTCCCGTGATCGCGCTCGCGGTGATCCCGACGGGCATCGTCACGCGCACGGTCAGAAGCTCCGTAGCCGAGCTGCTCAACATGGAGTTCGTCGAGGCACTGCGCTCGAAGGGCCTGAGCGAGGCCCTCATCCTGCGTCATGTCGCCAAGAATGCGGCGCCCCAGGTTCTCGCCGTCATGGGTCTGCAACTCGGCTACCTGCTGGGCGGATCGATCCTGATCGAGACCGTGTTCGCTTGGCCCGGAACCGGACTGCTCCTCAACAATGCGATCTTCGCGCGCGATATTCCCGTGCTCCAGGGCACCATTCTCGTGCTGGCGCTGATCTTCGTCGCACTCAACCTGATCGTCGACATCATGCAGGCCGTGCTCGACCCGCGCATCAAGCGATGAGCAACGCCGCCTCGAGGGAGTGCAAGCCATGAGCGCCAGCACCATCAACACGTCGGCTCCGGCCGCCGTCGACACGCGCGAGAGCGACGACGCGCCAGCCTATGTCGGCGTCCGCCGTGGCTACTGGTCGGCGGTCTTCACCCGTGTCAGCCGTGATCCCGTGACGATCGTCTGCGCGGCTATCGTGCTCGCGATTTTGTTGACGGCGATCTGCGCCCCGTGGATCGCGCCTTACGATCCCTACAAGACGAGCATGCTCAAGCGATTGGCTCCCGTCGGAACGCCCGGCCATCTGCTCGGCACCGACGAGCTCGGCCGCGACATGCTCACACGCCTGATGTACGGCGGTCGCGTCTCGATGTTCACGGCCATCGCGCCGGTTGCGCTGGCACTGATGATCGGCGGCACGCTCGGCATCGTGGCCGGCTTCCTCGGCGGTCACGTCAACATGCTGATCATGCGCATTACCGACGTGTTCTACGCGTTTCCGTCCATCCTGCTGGCGATCGCGATCTCGGGTGCGCTCGGCGGCGGCATTCGAAATGCCATTCTATCTCTGACCCTGATCTTCATTCCGCCGATCTGCCGCGTCGCGGAGACGGTTACGACGCAAGTGCGCAATCTCGACTACGTGGCGGCGGCGCGCGCCACGCCCGCATCGACATTCCGGATCGTTCGCGTCCATGTGCTTGGCAACGTGCTCGGGCCGATCCTGATCTACGCGTCGAGCCTCGTCAGCGTCAGCATCATCGTGGCGTCCGGCTTGAGCTTCCTCGGCCTCGGCGTCAGCCCGCCCGAGGCCGACTGGGGCCTCATGCTCAACACGCTGCGCCAGTCGATCTATGTGGCGCCCGTGATCGCGGCGCTCCCAGGCGCGATGATCTTCGTCACCGGCATCTGCTTCAACCTGATGAGCGACGGTCTGCGTACGGCAATGGACGTGAAGATGTGAGGGCGGGATGAGCGAGATGATGGCGGAAGAAACGGGACGCATGCGCGCGGCCTTCGATGCGGAGATCGCGAGGGCCGGCCTGGTTGTCGCGCCGGACGAACGCGACCCGCTGTTCGAGGGCTATTGCAACCTTCAGGTCCTTCTTGCAGCGTTGCCGCGTGCCATGCCCCTGGTCTGCGAGCCCGCCATGATCGCGGTCGCAACGGGCGGCAGGGTGGTGCGATGACAACTCCCGATCCCTATCTCTCGATCGCCGAGGCTTCCGCAAGGCTGAAGGCCGGCGAGCTGCGGAGTGTCGATCTCGTCGTTGCCGCACTGGCGCGCATCGAGGCGACGAATCCCACCTTGCATGCCGTCATCACGACGCCGGCGGCCGCGGCGCTCGAGGCCGCGCGCATTGC
>JBGSJD010000121.1:0-1729 GCA_041742195.1 Hyphomicrobiaceae bacterium | reverse complement strand
TTCGCGGCGCGGATCGATGCCGGTGACGGTGGCGGCCGTGTCGCGCCCGGCGAAGCGGATGACGGCGCGCGATGCTACGGACGGCGCCACGGCCCCATCGAGCCACGTCTCGATGGATGCGATGATGGCGAAGGGGTTCTTGATGCCGGGGCGCGTGACCGGCGTTCTGAGGCCCGAGAACTCGACCGCGGCGTAGGCGTCCTCGGCGGGCTGGCGCGGGGGGCTGCGCCGCTCGTCGCTCACTGTGATGTGGGGCAGGCTGTCGACGAGCTGCGTGACGAAATCGCGCTGCGAGCCCTCCATGAGCGACGCCATCATGACGGAAAAGCCGACGCCCATGGCAACGCCCAGCATGCCAACGAGCGTCTGGCGGACCCGCGAGATGACGTGCGTCAGCGCGATGTCGAGGACGAGCCTCATGGCGCAATCCCTTTGCCGGCCGCGTCGGACGCGAAAACACGGGCGCCGTCGCGCAGCTGCGGCTTGATCGGAGAGACCACACGGGTCGCGGGATCAAGACCACCGACGATCTCGGTCATGCGCGTGCCGCGAATGCCGGTCTCGATCTCGCGACGCCGGATGCGATCGTTCTCGAGCGTCTGCACGACGTTGCCGGACAGAGCCTCGGTCGGGATCAGCCAGGCGTTGCGCGCCTCCGCCACGATAATGTTGGCCTTGACGCTCATGCCGATCCTGAGTGGCGTGTCGGGGGGCAACTCCAGGTAGACCCGAAACGTCTTGGTCTGGGGGTCGCCCTTCGGTGTCAGGCTCGCTACGGTCGCCAGCAGCGGGCTCGAGGCGTGGCCTTCGTGTCGGAGCAACGTCTTCTGGCCGGCCTTGATGCGAAGGATGTCGTCCTCGTTCACCTCGGCGACGACGCGCAACGGCGTCGGCTGCCCCACCCACATCAGGACGTCGCTGACGCCTGTCCCCGCAATCTCGCCGACCTCGCCGTCGCGGCGCAGCACGACGCCGTCCATGGGCGCTTTCAGTTTCAGGATGTCGATGCGATCCTTCTGGGCCACGACCTTGGCCTCGTACTCGCGGACCTGGGTCAGCTTTTCGTCGAGCGCGGTACGGGCCGTCACGTTCCGCTCGACGAGGCCACGGAGACGCTCGGCGTCGTCGCGATAGCGGGCGAGCCGGGCCTCGAGTTCAGTCAGGACCGCGCGCTCCTCGTCGTCATCAAGGCGGACGAGAATGTCACCCTTGCGGACCGATTGGCCTTCGCAGCGACAGATCTCGACGATCCGCTTGCGCTGCAGGGCGGCGACCTTGGCCCAGTGCACCGGCTCCACGTTGCCCGTCGCGTAGACGACGGCCGCTGCGTCGCCGCGAACCGGGGACACGACTTTCACCTCGACGCCGCGTGACAGGTAAAGCCAAGCGGCCGCCGCCACGGCGAGGCCGACGACCAGCACCGCGACGTTGCGTCCTTGCGATTTCGCCAGGGCCGAGCGAAGCCCGCGCGACATATCCATCCCGGCTCCCGTCAAGTTCCGCAGCGACCCTCGTCCGTGAGCGCCGCACCGCCCCTGCTTCTAGCGGGTCTCACGTCTTGATGCAGCACCGCAACATGATCGAGATCAAGGCCGCCGGGCGGTCGCGGCGCGGATTAGCGCATCAGGAACAGCGGGCAATCGAGCACGGATGCCAATCGTCTCAGGCTGCCGTCGCTCGGGACGACCAGCCCACCGAAGCGGCCGACGACGAAGCCCGCGCCAAGCCG
>JBGSJD010000120.1:0-9471 GCA_041742195.1 Hyphomicrobiaceae bacterium | reverse complement strand
GCGTGGCCATCGATCTTCCTGGCGCGGACCTGGGCCGCATAGCTTTCGACGCGCGAAAGCCCGTGACCCGCCTGGCCGTCGACCTCGGCAGCGACCAGCGCACGGGCTACGGAGGCAGCATTGTCCGAGCGCGTGCCCGCGTGCTCGAGTGCTGCAGTCACGCGGGCAACAAGGTCGGCCGGCGTCAGGCGGATCGGGTCGGATGTCACGCCTTGGCCAGCTCCCGTTCGAGCAGCTCGAGCCGATCCTGGCCCCAGAAGAACTCGCCGCTTTCGAGGTAGTAGGTCGGCGCGCCGAACACACCCTTGGCCAACGCTTCCTCGGTGTAGGCGTCGTGAAGCGCGTCGATCTCCGCATCGGGCGCCGCCGCCGCCTTGATGGCGTTGGCATCCAGCCCGGCCCGGGACGCCGCGGCTTCGAGCGCGGTCCAATCGGCGAGGTTTTCGTCACGCTCCCACAGGGCCCGGCCCATCTCGGTGGCCAGCGCGTGGGCGTCCTTGCCCTGCATCTTGGCGGCGATCAGCAGCCGTGTGCCCGAGCTCTCGTCGGACGGGAAGTGTTTCGGATGGATGTTGATGGGGAGGCCGCGCACCTCGCGCCAGCGCTTCAATTCCTGCAGCCGGTAGGCCTGACGGGCCGGAGCGCGCTTCGGTAGCGGCAGGCCGCCCGTCTGCGGGAAGATGACGCCGAACTTGACGGGCCTGAGGTCGACCGTGTGCCCGTAGGTTTTCGCCATGGCGGCGAACTTGGCGCTGCCGAGGTAGCTCCACGGCGAGTTCAACGTCATGTAGTAGGTGATGGTGGCCATCGATCAGCCTTTCCGGACGCGGACGAAATTGGCGACGCTGGAGAAATCCTTCTCGGCCGCGCCGTCGACCATGTTCATGTAGTGACGGAGGATGGCATGTGCGTTGGCGCCCATCGGCGTCGCGACGCCCGCGTCGAGGGAGGTCGACTGCGAGAGCGCGAGATCCTTGACCATCAGCTTGGTCATGAAGCCCGGCGCGTAATCACGGTTGGCCGGCGTCGTCGGCACCGGGCCGGGGACCGGGCAGTAGCCCGACAGGGCAAAACTGTTGCCGGTCGAGGTCGACACGACGTCGAACAGCGTCTGGTGGGAGATGCCGAGCTTCTCCGCGAGCGCGAAGCCCTCGCAGGCGCCGAGCATGTTGATGGCCATCATCATGTTGTTGCAGATCTTGACGGCCTGGCCGGCGCCCGCGTCGCCGCAGTGCACGACCTTGCGGCCCATGCCTTCCAGCACCGGGCGTGCCTTCTCGAATGCCTCCATGGAGCCGCCGCACATGAAGGTCAGCGTCGCGCCATCGGCACCGACCGTGCCGCCGGAGACGGGCGCATCGAGTGACAGCATTCCCGCTGCCTTGGCGAGTTCGTGGGCGCGGCGGGCCTGGGCGACATCGATGGTGGACGCGTCGATGAAGAGGGTGCCGGGCTTGGCGGCCTGCAGCACGCCCGAGCCTTCGTACACCGCCAGCGTCTCCTTGCCCGTCGGGACCATGGTGACGAGGATGTCGACGTCCTTGGCGGCATCGGCCGAGGTGGCGACTTTCTTGACGCCAGCCTGAGCGGCCTTGCTCAGGTTGTCCTCCATGATGTCGAAGCCCTTCACCTCGTGGCCCTTCTTCACGAGGTTCCCGGCCATGGGCAGGCCCATGTTGCCAAGACCGACAAAGCCAACTTTCGCCATGTGATCGCCTTTCGTTGCTGATTTGGCGGGCGGTCGTGTGCGCCACCCAGGGATCGTGGCTCGGAGATTGGTTGGCTGGCGGCAGCCGAGTCAAGCGCGGGCCATCGCCAGTGCCGGTCGGCTCGGGCGCCGGATCGCGATCAGATCTGGCGGGCGACCGTCGCCGCGAGCAGCGTCGTTACGCCCGGCGCGCGGTCCAGCTCCCAGACCGAGTCGATGATGCGCTCGGCGTCGAGCCTGGTGCCGGCCAGTGCGACCAGTTCGTGCACCTTGGCGCCGATATCGTCGTCCGACAGCGGCTTTACGATGGATCCGCGGGCATGGAGCACGGTTGCCTCATGGCTCGCGCCGTCGGTAAGGTGGACGACCACGCGGGCTGCGCCAACGGGCATCGACGCATCCTCGGCCGCCGTTACCTTGGACCGGAAGGCGATGGCCTCGGGCGACATCACGCGGTCGTCGGAAAACTCGGGCACGCCGGCCCGCCCCCAGAGGAAAGCGGCGGCCGCGCAGTGGTGAATGGAGACGCGGGCATCGCGGCCGTTGGCGACAGGCCGGTTGCCGCGCGCCAGCAGCAGCGCGTCGCCACTCACGGCGACGGTGGCGATGCGGGCCGGATCAATCTGCAAACGGTCGCGGAGCTCGAGGCAGGCGTCGAGCACGGCATGCATGACGATGCCGCAGGGATAGGGCTTGTAGGTGTTGCGCTGCAGCTCCCAGCGGCTCCCGAGATCTCCCACCAGTTCGTCGAGCGCCGGCATGTCGCCCATGGCGCGGGCCCAGCCGAGCTTGCCTTCGATGGAGCGCGGCGCGCCGTCGTAGCCCTGCTCCGCGAAGATCGTCGCCAGAAGCCCGTTCCTGGCCGCATTGCCGACGCCGACGTTTTTCGCTGCCGTCGGCAGGTTCTCGACGATGCCTGCGGACTGGCTGGCCGCGATGCCGATGGCGTTCGCGATCTGGCTCGCCGACAGACCCATTACATGGGCCGAGGCAATGGCCGATCCGAACACGCCGCACGTCGCAGTGATGTGCCAGCCGCGCGCGTAATGGCCGGGCATGACCATGTTTCCCATCCGGCATTCGATCTCGGCACCGAGCGCGAAGGCGGTCAGCAGTTCCAGGCCGGTGACGGGCCGCGTCTCGGAGAGCGCGAGGATGGGCGGCGCGACGGGAGCTGTCGGATGAATGACGGTGCGGAGGTGCGTGTCGTCGTAGTCGAGGAGGTTCGCCGACACCGCGTTGATGAACGACGCCGAGAGCGCGTCGAAGCGTTCGTGGCGTCCGATCAGGGTGGCGGTGCGAGGGCCGGTGAACGGCTCCAGGACTCGGACCGCTGCTTCGACGGCGGGGTCGTAGGCGACTCCAATGGCGCCGCCGATGAAGTTCAGGAGCGACCGCTTCGCCTCGTGCATCACGGGAGCGGGCAAATCCTCGGGCCGGAAGTTGGCGACGAATGCCGCGATGGTCCTTGCCGCCGGCTCTCGCTCTGTTGCTTCGGACACGAGACTGCTCCCTGTCGGTTCCACGTGCTGCCGCCAGAGATGGCACGGTGGGCGGCGAATGTCAGGCGCTATCGCGCGCCGATCCGGTTCAGCTCAGGCCGAACATCGGCTTGCCTGCGACGGGCAGTTCAGCGGTCAGGATGGTGCCCGTCTCGCTCTCGGTCATGAACAGGCGGCGACCGTCGAACGCCATGTTCGTCACGAACGGCGCCACCACCGGGTCTATATAGTGTGTGGGGCGGCCCATGCGGTCGAAGCGCCAGGCGCCCATTCCCGCGTGGGCAACGACGAGGCCGCCCTCGGCGTCGAGTGCCAGGCCGTCGGGTCCGGACAGGCCGCCGGAAAGCTGAATTGCGACGCCGACTTTCGACACTGCGCCGTCGGGCATGATCGGCAGGCGCCAGATGGCGTTGCCGCGCGTCACGGCGACGAACAGGACGCGTTCATGCAAATCGAGGACGAGGCCGTTCGGGCTCGGGATGGTGCCGACGAGGCATGTGAGCTGGCCATTGACCGTGTAGCGATAGACCCGGCCCGTCGGATCATGCAGGCCCGTCTGGCCCTGATCGGTGAAGTAGAGGTCACCGTTGGCCGCGAAATGCAGATCGTTGACGCCCTTGAAGCTCTCCGATCTGACGCTGCCGAGCAGGGTCGAGACGTTTCCGGATGCCACATCGAGGACCACGATGCCGCGCTTGTAGTCGGTGATGAATGCCCGGCCGTCCTTGTGAAACTTGAGGCCGTTCGGCCAGCCGTCGTATTCGGCCACCAGTGCCCAGTCACCGGCCCGCGAGATGCGGAAGACGCGGCCATGGGGAATGTCGGTGACGTAGAGATTGCCGGCACGGTCGAAGCTCGGCCCTTCGAGGAAGCAGTCGACCGGGGTTCCCGCCTTGTTGTAGTCGGCCCACTCCGTCCGGACCTTGCGGCGCAAGGCGTCCGGCATTCGCGTGAAGATCTCGGCTTTCGCGGTGACGGGCGGTGGGTAGAGGCTCATGAGGGTCGGTCCGGGGCGTTCGATCCATTGACGCGCCACCATGGTTGGACGCTGCCTTTGCCGTCAAGCACGCCCGATCCGGTTGCTGGAAACGGAAAAGGCCCGGAGCGTTTCCGCTCCGGGCCTTCGATCCAACATCGAACCGGCTTTTCAGCTCAGCTCGACTTCTTGACCGAGTCGAACGACTTCTGGGCGGCCGCGTTGAAGCTCTCGAACGTCTGCTGGGCGATGCGCGCCGACAGTTCGAACAGCTCACGCGTCTGGGCGCCAGCGGTCGCCATCTGCTTCTGGACGAATTCCTGCTGCAGGCGGGCCGCCTCAGGGATCGAACGGGCACGGGCAATGGCCTGGGCCGCGTCGAATGCCGCTTCGGCGTTGGTGACCGTGTTCTCCATCAGCTTGTTGCCGAGCGACTTGGCGCCAGCCTGGCTCGCCAGCATCACGTCCTCGGCGACCTTCGCCTGATCCTTGGCGACGACTGCGGCCTTCTCGTAGGCTTCGCGGGTCTTGGCGACGCCGTCGGCCACCATGGCCTGGACGTTCTCAGGGACGCGGGCGTCCTTGGCGACATTGAAGAACTGCTCTGCCTGGCGCGTGAAGTGCTCGTTCATCGTTGATCTCCGAAGTCTGATCGCTCGAAATCCTTGGCAGTGCCGATCGGCGACTGCGTTGAGGCGTATATAGGCGAAGAAATGGTGCGATGCAATAGAAATTGTGCAGTGCGATATGAACGCCGATCGTTCGGCCTCAGATCAGCGAGGGGAACACGTCTCGGTAGCCGAGGACGGCCCGGTCGAACATGATGTCCTGAGGGCGCAACGGACGGGCCAGCGACAGGCCTTCCAGTGTCCGGCACCGCGACAGGGCGACGTAGGCCTGCCCATGGGCGAAGGTGCCTCGGCCCAGATCGATATACACCTTGTCGAGGGTCAAGCCCTGGCTCTTGTGAATGGTCAGAGCCCAGGCGAGGCGCAAGGGAAGCTGGCGGAAGGTGCCGGCCACGGTCTCGACGATCTTTTCGGCCGCCGTGTCGTAGGCGTAGCGCCGGCTCTCCCAGGCGACCGCCTCGATCTCGTATTCGCGACCGTCGATCTCGACGTGCACGCTGCTTTCGCCGAGCCGTTTGACGCGGGCGATGGTGCCGTTGACCCACCGGCGGTCGGCGTCGTTGCGCAACATCATGACCTTGGCCCCGGGTTTCAGGGCCAGTTCAGGCTCGGTCGGCTGTGCCGTCTGCCCGAATTCGCCCGTCACGGTCGCCGAATAGCTCTTGAGTTCACCCGGCAAGGCCGACAGAAACGCCGCATTGATGCGGTTCGCGGCGGCATTGGTCGGGGTCAGGATGACGAACGGATCGCCTTCGCCGAGCGTGCGGATCGGCGAGACCCGCTCGTTCAGAGCCGTCAGTTCCTCTTCACCGACATCGCCATCCCGAATGCGGTTGAGCACGTCGAGGAGCGCGCCTTCGCGCTGGCGAAAGACCTCGGTCAGCTCGAGCCGCGACGTGCCCGCGCCTTCGCCGAGCGCTGCCACCGAGAAGAAAAACGGGCCGCCGTGGCGCGTCTCGAGGTGATCGGCAACCTCGTTCTCCTGCACGACGGGCGGCAACTGGTGCAGGTCGCCGAACATCACAAGCCGCAGGCCGCCAAAGGGTTCGCGCGGGCGGCCGCGATTGACGCGCAGCGACTGGTCGATCGCCCACATCAGGTCGGACCGCACCATCGAGACCTCGTCGATGACGAGGAGTTTCAGTTTCCGCATGACGCTGCCGTTGCGGCTGCGGCGGATATCGTCGGGGCCGACGAGGCGCGGCGGCAATCCGAAGAACGAGTGGATCGTCTGGCCGCCGACGTTGACCGCGGCAAGGCCGGTCGGCGCGACGATCGCCATGGGTTCGGGGATCATCTCGCCGAGTGCACGCAGCAGAGTGGATTTTCCCGTGCCGGCGCGACCGGTGACGAAGAGGTGGCCTTCGCCGGTCTGAAGATGGTCGATCGCGGCGTCGTATTCGCTCGTCGCCTTGAGGCCGCCCGGCCAGGCAAACCGCGATGCCGGCGCGGGGCTTTGACCCGCCTTGCTCTCGCTCCGTTCCGACACCGGGCTCTCGCTCCTCTTGTCCATGGTCTCGTATCGGGCGTTCGCCGTGCGAAGTCAAAGGCGTGCCGCGGACCGGCCGTCGTGTTCGCCGTTGCGGCGGCTGCGTCGCAAAAAGTTCATATCCCGCCCGGCAATCGCTTGCGTGGCCCGGCAGCGTTGTCTAGAGCAATGCCCCACGATCAAACCCCGATGAAATACAGCAAAACGAGGCGTTCATGGCCACTCACAACCTACTTCTGATGCCCGGAGACGGAATTGGCCCGGAGGTGATGGCGGAGGTCGACCGGGTCATTGCGTTCCTCGGAAAGAAGACGAAGGCCGAGTTCCGTACAGAGACCGAGCTGTGCGGCGGCTGCTCCATCGACAAGCACGGCACGCCGCTCACCGACGCGGCGCTGGCCAAGGCGAAGGCCGCCGATGCCATCATTTTCGGCTCGGTCGGCGGGCCGAAGTGGGACAAGGTCGCCTACGATATCCGACCGGAAGCGGGCCTGCTGCGCATCCGCAAGGAACTCGATCTCTTCGCCAATCTGCGGCCGGCGATCTGCTATCCGGCGCTCGCGGAGGCCTCGAGCCTGAAGCGCGAACTCGTCGAAGGCCTCGACATCCTCATCCTGCGCGAGCTGACCGGGGGCACCTATTTCGGCGAGCCGAAGGAGATCGTCACGCTCGAGAATGGGCAGAAGCGCGCCGTCGACACCACGGTCTACACGACGAGCGAGATCGAGCGGATCGCGCGGGTCGCCTTCGATCTGGCCCGCAAGCGCGGCAAGAAGGTGCATTCGGCCGAGAAGCGCAACGTGATGCGCACGGGCGTGCTCTGGAACCAGGTCGTCACCGACGTGCACAAGCGCGAGTATCCGGACGTGGAGCTGCACCACATCCTTGCCGATGCCTGCGCGATGCAGCTGGTGCGCAATCCTAAGCAGTTCGACGTGCTCGTCTGCGACAACCTCTTCGGCGACATGCTCTCGGACGAGGCCGCGATGCTCGCGGGTTCGCTCGGCATGCTGCCGTCGGCCTCGCTCGGGGCGCCCGATCCGAAGACCGGCATTCCGAAGGCACTCTACGAGCCCATCCACGGCTCGGCACCCGACATCGCCGGGCAGGGCGTGGCCAACCCGATCGCCGAGATCGCATCGTTCGGCATGGCGCTCCGCTACTCCTGCAATATGGCGAAAGAGGCCGATCTCATCGACAAGGCGATCGCCGGCACGCTCGAGCAGGGCTATCGGACGGCAGACATCATGCAGCCCAACATGCGCCGGGTCGGCACGACGGAGATGGGGCAGGCGATCGTGAAAGAGATGGAGCGGCTGGTCGCCTGATGCATCGGGCGATGGGCCTGGGCCAGCGTGAGACGTGCCGGCGAGAAAGGTGTTTGCGTCATGACCAGCACTGACTTCGATCCCATGGCGGCGGCGCGCAGCATTGCCGAGGCGCACCGGCTTCGGCAGCCGTACCGCAATCTCGCCGGTGCGCTCGAGCCGCCGACCATCGCCGATGCCTACGCGGTGCAGGAGGCCCTCAGGACCCTTTGGGAGCCTCTGCACGGTCCGGTGGCCGGTCTCAAGATCGCCGTCACCACGAAGGTGATGCAGGAATTGATGGGCATCGATCATCCGTGCGGCGGCATGATCTATGGCTGCAACATCCATGCCTCGCCGGCGACGCTCCGGCTTGCGGACCACATGCACGTCGTACTCGAGTTCGAGCTGGCGGTCAGGGTCCGACGCACTCTTGCGCAGAAGGCCGCGCCGTGGACGGCCGACGAGGTGCGTGCCGAGATCTCGGAGGTGATGCCGGCGTTCGAGCTGATCGAGGATCGCAATGCCGTCTATCGGGAAACGCGGCCGACCACGCTGATTGCAGATAACGCCTGGAATGCGGGGATCGTGCTCGGCAAGCCGGTCGTGGTTCCGCCGTCGCTCGACCTCAACGGGCTCGTCGGGCGGCTGAGTATGCCGACCGGCCCGCGCGAGGGGCGAACCGACGATCCGATGGGGGCGCTCGCGTGGTGCGTCAATCTCGCGGCAGATCGCGGCCGGCCGCTCGAAGCCGGGCAGGTCGTCATCACCGGAAGTGTCATTCCGACGCTTCCCATTGCGGCCGGAGAAACTTTCTCTTTCGAGCTCGAAGGGCTCGGAAGTGTCGCTATTACAGCTACAACTTGATTCGGCCTTCGCCGGGTTCGGGCGTCCGACAGGGCACCCGAAAACCCCCTCTCGATATTCGAAATCGGGCAAAGGAGCCGAAAAGCGTGGCGTTTCGATCACAAATGTCATTACTGATCAGCGGTTTCTCCAATTTTTTCTTTCGAAATCATCTGATTCCATCTACCTACTGAGCAATCAGACCAATTCTCACTGCAAATCAGTGCGATAGACATCAACTCTCAGGCAGGACATCCCAATGCAAGCCAAAGTCGCAGCAAAAGCTCTCAAATCCTCGAAACCCGCCACGACGGCGAAGGCTCCCGCCAAGGCCGCCGTGAAGGTTGCCGCCAAGGCTCCGGCGAAGACTGCGGTCAAGGCCGCCGCCAAGCCGGCCGCCAAGGCAGCGAAGCCCGGCAAGGGCGACACGGTCACGCTTCGCCATCTCGGAAACGCGATCTCCGAGACGCACAACATGCCGAAGAAGCAGGCCAACGAGATCCTCGCCGAGGCCATCGGCATGATCACGACGCATCTGAAGAAGGGCGCCCGCATCCGCATCGGCGGCCTCGGCATCCTTCAGGTCAAGAAGCGGCCGGCGCGCATGGGCCGTAACCCGGCCACGGGCGAGCAGATCAAGATCAAGGCTTCCAAGAAGGTCGCTTTCCGCGCGGCCAAGGAACTCAAGGAAGCCGTCTGAGATAAATTCGGGCGCATGAGGCGGTCGGCAATCGGCACCGCTGATATCTTTGATGACGAGGGCCGGACTCATGTCCGGCCCTTTTCGTTTGCCCGCCGCCGCGGCTATTCATTGCGTTCCATTTCTCATGTCCAGCCGGAGCCTCAGCCATGATCGAACGGCCGACCGCGCGCCTGATCGTGCTCGATCCGGCCGATCGCGTGCTGCTGTTCCGGGCCAACATCGGCCATTCGGTGGAGCCCGAGCGGCGGCCGGACGCGACGACGTTCCTCGCGTTGCCGGGCGGCGGCATCGAGCCGGGCGAGACGCCCATC
>JBGSJD010000119.1:0-2210 GCA_041742195.1 Hyphomicrobiaceae bacterium | reverse complement strand
GATAGGCGCCCATGCGTTGCTGCACGTCCGGCCGGTTGACGCCCGCGGCCGCCACGGCGACCAGCACCTGTCCCGGCCCGGGTATCGGCACCGGCACCTCGGCCGGGACGAGCACCTCCGGCCCTCCCTTCCCGTCGATGACGATGGCGGTCATGGTTGCGGGCAGGGTCGTCATGCGGCACTCCGTATCGCGAGCTGGTTCGGTGACATGGCGTCTGTGATGCCCGCTGCGCGGGTCGCGCACAAGTCGTGTTGGATTTGAGCAGGTTGTAGGCACCGCCGGAAGGGAGATCAGGATGGATTGGGACGATGTCCGCAAGCCCGCGAAACCGTCGCTGGTGATGGGCGAGGATCTGGCCAAGTGGTCGGTGGCCGAGCTGGAGGGCCGCATCGCGTCACTCCGCGAGGAGATCGCCCGGACCGAGGCCGAGATCACGCGCAAGAAGGCGCACAACCAGGCTGCGGCCGCCCTTTTCAAGTCGGAATGACAAGCGTCGCGGCGCGCGGCCGGCCTTAACGGCGGGCGTCAACGCCCCGTTTGCCATTAAGGCCTCGTTGACCTGCGGGCGCTAGAATCTGCTCATCCAGCATTCTAGGGATCGGGCGACACCTGTCGACCGTACTGACGCTCCCATTCGACTCGAAGAGCCGCCGCGAGGCGGCTCATTTTTTTCCGCGCCTCACATTTCCCGCAATCAGGCGGCTCAATTCGAGACAGGTCCTTAACCCGAATTGGCGATGCTCCCCTTCACAGCCGCGCCGATGCCGGGTATGCGAGTTGAGCGGCTCGTTCTGGTCAAACTTCGTGTCGAGGTGAATAGTGGTTAGCGTAGGTTCGAGCACAGGCGTGACGATCTCTTTCGCCGAGAAGTTCGCCAATTCGCAGCAGTTCGATCAGGTGTTCCGGGAAGGCATGGCGCTCGTCGAGGCGACCGCCAACTATCTCGAAGGCCCCGGGCGCCGGGACTCGAAAGCCATCACGCCGTCGGCGGGCGTGCTCTACGCGTCCGAGAGCATGCGCCTGACGACACGATTGCTGGAGCTGGCGTCCTGGCTCGTCATTCGCCGGGCCCTGAAGGCCGGCGAGATCGGGATCGAGGAGGCGCGCACCAAGCGTCGTCGTCTACGTCTCGCAGCCATCGGCCGTCCGCACCACGTCCCCGACTACGAGAAGCTGCCGCCACGGCTGCGCGAACTGATCGAGGCGAGCTTCGCCCTCCACGACCGCATTGCGCTGCTGGACAAGGCCCTCGAGCAGCGTCCCGAAGCCGTCGTCACCGAGATCACGTCGAACCCGGTCGCCCAGCAGGTCGACCGTCTGTCGGCCGCCTTCGGCACAGAGCGGCTGGCCGCCGGCTGAAGCCGCGTCCATCGGGCCGGCTTTCAATCCCGCAAACGTCAAAGGCCGCCTCGAGGGCGGCCTTCGCGTATCAGATCGGGGTGGTCCGGCGTCCGGAGCGGACGCCCGCCTCGCCTCAGAAGATGCCTTCGAACTTCTTCTTGAAGCGCGACACGCGGCCGGCGCGATCGAGGCTCTGCTGATTGCCGCCGGTCCACGCGGGATGCGTCCGCGGATCGATGTCGAGCGTGATCGTGTCGCCTTCCTTGCCGTAGGTCGAGTAGGTCGTGTACTCCGACCCGTCGGTCATCACGACCTTCACCATGTGATAGTCGGGATGGAAATCCTCGGTCGTTTTCATCTGCTTGGCTCTCTCGCTGAAGGCTGCGCCCGGACCCGTCACCGGGCGGCAGAGCACCAGCGGTCGAACGGTCGACGAATTCCGCATGGCGTATAGCGGATTAGAGGCCGCCAAACAAGCGCGCTCCACCAAAGCGCGAAACGCGAACTGGCGCATTCTGCTGCGGTGCGATATTAACGTGTCCGGACAGGAACGACGCAAAGGATGCTGCAATGCACGGATCACGGGGGCCCACGGCCGGGGCCGGCGGCTCGACGACCGAGTTTCGCGGCAATGGCGACGCCGTTCTCGATCCCGAGGTTCGCCAGCACCCCAAGACCATCACTTATCTGCACGACCACCACCCGGTCGGCGCCGAAACCATCGAGGTCGCGCCCGGCATTCTCTGGGCCCGCATCCCGCTGCCGTTCCGCCTCAACCACGTCAACGTCTGGCTGATCCGGGAGACGGACGGCTGGACCGTCATCGACACCGGCACCGCCGACCCGGCCGCCCGCGCCGTCTGGGACG
>JBGSJD010000118.1:0-3543 GCA_041742195.1 Hyphomicrobiaceae bacterium | reverse complement strand
GTCGCCGTCGCCGCCGGGCCGCTCCTGATGTCGTTTGGTGATGATGACGCCGGCTCGGGCGCGCAACGGTCTTCAGGCGCGGAGGTGAGCGCGACGCCCGAGACGCTCTATGCCGCCTACGGCGGTGTCACCCACACGCATGCCAGCGATGTGCTGTTCCGGAAGGCGGGCGTCACTGACCTCACGGCGCATGACGTCGAATGGATCGGGCGGCCGTTCAAGAGCCCCATCTACTACGGGCTGCGCGGCATGCACTGGGGGGCCGGGGGACGCTTCGGCGGCATGGTCGATTTCACGCACGCGAAGGCGATCTCGGTTCGCGAGCAGACGGTGCGCTTTTCCGGGACGCGAGACGGCAAGCCGGCCGACGGGCAGGCGAAGATCGGCGACACGTTCCGGCATCTCGAGTTCAGCCACGGACACAACATGCTGACGCTGAACGGCCTCCTGCGGCTGGCGCCACTGACGGCGAGCGTCAGGCCCTACGTCGGGGCCGGGGCCGGCCTCTCGCTGCCGCACACCGAGGTACAGTTCCTCGACGAGACGAAGCGGACCTACGAGTACCAGATGACGGGTGGCGTCGGCCAGGTCGTGGCGGGGGTCGAGATCCGGTTGCCGCGCGCGTCGGTGATCGTCGAGTACAAGTTCTCCTTCGCCCCCTACAGCGTGCCGCTGTCGTTGCGCGACGGCTCGAAGGGCAATGCGTTCGTGGATTACTGGGTGCAGTTCTCCCGATGGTGGCGGGGGGAGGCTCCGGAGGGGGGCTGGCTGTGGACCAATCTCGCCAGCCATCATGTGATCATCGGCGTCGGCTACCGCCATACGGCGGCGGCAGCCGCGCCCTAGTCCTGCCGGCGCAGCAGAGTCAGTCGGTCGTGGACGTCTCGGCGCGGCGCTGCTCGACGTACCAAATGGACAGGAAATCGATGAAAACGCGCAGCTTCGGCAACATGTGTCGCGTGCTCGGGTAGACGGCCCACACGGACGTATCGCGACCAACGTCATAGTCGGGCAGCACCTCGCGAAGGTTGCCTTTGGCGAGATCTTCACGGACGCGAACCTGCGCCGCCTTCAGAATGCCGCCACCCTCGATCGCGGTGTGGCGGAGCAGCTCGCCGTCGTTTGACCGAAGCCGCGCCGTGAGCCGTACCTCGTGCGTTTCATCGCCCCGGCGGATGAGCCAGCTCTGGGTGTCGCCCTGGACGAGGCACCAATGCTTCTGCAGATCGTCGGGAGTTTCGGGAACGCCGTGCTCGAGGATGTAGCTCGGCGCGGCGACGAGCAGCCGGGGATGAGGGCCGAGCCGCTTGGCGATCAGGGTCGAATCCTGAAGGTTTCCGGTGCGGATTGCGACATCGAAACCGGAGTCCGGGAACGTGATCATCCGGTCGTTCGATTCGACGTAGAGATCGACCTTGGGATAGCGGCGCATGAACGCGCCGAAGGCGGGACCGAGGACACCGCGCCCGAGGTTGGTCGGCACCGAGACGCGCAAGCGGCCCTGCGGCTGTTCGACGGATCGGGTCAGCTCGCCGCAGGCTTCGTCGTAGCGTGCGATGACCCCTTCGATATCGGCCAGGAATTTCTGGCCCTCGTCGGTGATCGCGATGGCGCGCGTGGAGCGGTCGAAGAGGCGCACGCCCAGACTGCTCTCGATGGCCTGCAGGCGCTTCGAGATGGTGCCGGCGCTCAATTCGAACTCGGCGCCTACGGCAGACAGGTTCTGCACGTGGGCGACTCGGGCGAGGATGCGGAGGTCTTCGATCTCCATGGCTGGGTCTTTCGCAGGCGAAACGGGCGAGCGGCGGCTCGCGTTCGGGCACGGCTTCCGGCGCGACTCGGTCGACGCAGGAACCCGGTATCAGTTTACGGGGTCTGCGCGCAAATCAACGTGCCAGTTGGTTGACGGCCCACGTCCGTCGACCCCGCGGCGCACGCCTGAAGCGCCCTTGTCTCGCAGCTCCTGCGATCAGAACCGGCGCAGAAGGCGATCGATATAGTCGAGTTCGAGCTGCGGGCGGGTCGGTTCGCCCAGACGCTTGCGCAACTCCTCGAGGATCTCGCGGGCCCGCTGCACGTCGATCTCGTCCGGGATCTTGACGGAGGTGCCGAGGTCGGGGCCCTCCGTGCGTTGCGGCCGGCCGAGAGGATCGAGTGGCGCGTCGCCGCCCGGACCCTGTCCGAACTGGCGCATCTGCTGCATCATCTGCTCGGCCATCTGCTGGGCGCCCTGCCGGAGCTGCTCCAGCGCCTGCTGCTCGGCTCGGGCGGCGCCGCCGAGATCACCACGCCGGAGGGCCTCCTCGGCCTCCTGCATGGAGCGCTCGGCATCCTGCAACGGGCCCGGGGCCTGCATCCCGTTCTGGCGCATCTGGTTCTGGAGCTGGCCCAGGCGGCCGCGAAGCTGGCCCTGACGGTCCCCGAGGCCCATGCCCGGCTGATCGCCTTCTCCCTGGCCCTGGGCCTGTCCTCTGCCTTGGCCCTGTCCTTGGCCCGGCTGGCGGCCCTGACCTTGCTGGCGGCCCTGGCCTTGCCCGGGCTGCTGGCCCTGTTGGCCTTGTTGACCTTGCTGCCCCTGCTGGCCGCGCTGCCCACGTTGGCCTTGCTGTCCCTGCTGGCCTTGCTGACCCTGGCCGTCGCCATCACGCGGGAGGCGCCCCTGCTGCTGGCCGAAGGTGTCGTCGAGGAGCTGCTGCTGCTTGCCGATGATGTCCCCGAACTGGTCCATCATCTGCATCATCTGCTGGCTTTGCTGGGACTGGCCCTGGCCTTGCGCCATCTGGCCGTTCTGGAGTTGCTCCAGCATGTCACGGAGCTGGCTCAAGAGCTGCTGGGCCGATTCGCGCGAGCCCTGACGCGCCATGTTCTCGATGTCGCGCATCATCCGCTCCAGGTCCTGCTGGCGGATGACGTTGTTCGGCGACATGTTCTGCGGAAATTGCATCGGCTGGTTCTCGGCCTGCCGCTGCATCTGCTGGAGGAAGTTGTTCAGCGCCTGACGGAGCTGATCCATCAGTTGCTTGATCTCTTCGTCCGAGGCCCCGTCCTGCAGGGCCTTGGAGAGCTGCTCCTGGGCCTCGCGGAGGGCGCGCTCGGCTTCGGACAGATCGCCGTCCTCGAGACGAAGCGCGACGTGCCAGAGCTGATCGACGACGCTCTTCAGGCCGACGCGCGACTTGTCGCGCTGCAGCCGCCAGTAGGCCGAGCGGAGACCGAGATAGGCCTTGCGATCGGTGATGAATCCGTCCGGATCCGTCGAGATGGCTTCGAGCGCGCGCGCCACGGTCGGCCGGCTACGCGGGTCCTCCACCAGATACCGGCGTTGCTCGACGACGGCCTTGGCGATCGGGTTGGAGAAGCGCCGCTGCGGAAGGATGAGCTCGTAGCCCTCGCTGCGACCGACCTGGCCCGCGTGATCCTTGGCCGACAGCGTCAGGCGAACGCGCGAACCCGCCCAGGGATGCCCCGTCAGCTCGTGATAGCTGAAAGCCTCGCCCTCCTTGGCGTTGGCGCGCGGGAGGCGGAGGGTCAGCGAGGGCGGAC
>JBGSJD010000117.1:0-1773 GCA_041742195.1 Hyphomicrobiaceae bacterium | reverse complement strand
CGGCGGCGTGAGCCAGCATGGCCGCATAGAGGGTCGGCACGCCGAAGAAGATCGTCGGGCGATGGGCGGCGAGCGTCGCGAACACCTGCTCGGACGTCGGCCGGGCGGCGAGGAGAACGGCGGTCGCGCCGACGGACATGGGAAACGTCATGCCGTTGCCGAGGCCGTAGGCGAAGAAGAGCTTCGCAGCCGAGAACACGACGTCGTCGTCGCGGATGCCGAGAACGCCATCGCCGTAGAGACGGGCCGTCTCGATCAGGCTGGTGTGGACATGGCGGACGCCCTTCGGCATCCCGGTCGAACCCGAGGAATAGAGCCAGAAGGCCGTCTCGTCGGGTGAGGTCGGCGCCGTCGCGGCGGTTGGAGGGTGCGCGGCAAGTTCGGTCGCCAGATCGCGGGCGAAGGGTGGTGTCGGGCCGCCCGAAACGAAGACATGGGTGAGGAACGGCAGCGTCCCGAGGATCGGCTCCACGACGGGGAGGAGGGCTGCCGAGACGACCAGGGCCTTGGCGCGGCTGTCGGCCAGCACGTAGGCGTACTGCTCCGTCGTCAGCAACGTGTTGAGGGCAACGGGCACCACGCCGGCCTTGATGGCGCCCCAGAAGGCGACGGGGAAATCGCGCGTATCGTGCAGCAGAAGGGCGATCCGGGATTCACGCGGAATGGCGGAGGCGGCGAGAAGGTTCGCCATGCGCCCGCATTGCGCGGCAAGTTCGCCGTAGCTGAGCGTCCCTGAGCCATCGATGAACGCAACCCTGGCGGCCCGCCCTTCGGCGAGATGCCGGTCGACGAACTCCGATGCCGCGTTGCAGGTGGCCATCGTCATGCCGCGTCTCCTCCCGACCGCGACGCCTCTGCGGGCGTCTCAGGCCTTGTCGGCTACTATAAGTCTCAACCGTAATCGACGGCCATCAGATAGAGGCCGCGTGATGGAGCGAGGGCGCCGCAACGGCTGCGATCCCGGGCGTCGAGCGCCGCCCGCATGTCGTGGGGCGTCCATTTGCCCTCGCCGACGTGCTTCAGGCTGCCCGTGAGCGAGCGCACCTGATGATGCAGGAACGAGCGCGCCGAGGCCTCGATGCGGATTTCTTCGCCGACAACGGTGACCGACAAGCGGTCGAGGGTGCGGACGGGGGAGTTCGCCTGACAGCCGGCGGCGCGGAAGGTCGTGAAGTCGTGGCGACCGAGCATCAACGACGCGGCTTCGCTCATGGCCTCCGGATCGAGGGGCCGGGGCACCCACCAGACCCGGTTGAGATCGAGGGCGGGCGGCGCCTTCCGGGCGAGGATCCGATAGAGGTAGTGGCGGCCCGTGGCCGAGAACCGGGCGTCGAACGCCGGGGCCGCCACCGCTGCGTCCCGCACCACGACCGGTGCCGGACGGAGGTGGAAGTTCAGCGCTTCGCGGACCTTGAAGTCCTCCCAGGCGCGCGACAGTTCGAAGTGGGCCACCTGTCCGACGGCATGAACGCCCGCATCGGTGCGTCCGGCGCCGCGCACGACGACACGTTCGCCTGAGAACTTCTCGATGGCGTCGGTCAGCGCGCCCTGGATGGAGCGACCGTCCGGCTGCATCTGCCAGCCGACGAAGGGCGTGCCGTCATACTCGATCAGGATGCGATAGCGGGGCATGGGAGCTCGATCGGTCGGGGGCGCGATGCCGGGCGAACCGACATTGCAGCCCCGGGATAGGCTCACAGCCGCAATTCAGCAACTGGCCGTCAACGGCGACCGTGGCCGCTGCGTCCGCCGCCGAGCATGTCGGACCGGCCC
>JBGSJD010000116.1:0-2204 GCA_041742195.1 Hyphomicrobiaceae bacterium | reverse complement strand
CAGCCGCCGGCCGTGCGGGCGCGCTCGATCGACTCGACGATCAGGCGGCGCGCCTCGGCGGCGTCGCCCCAACCCATGACCTTCACCCACTTTCCGGGCTCCAGATCCTTGTAGTGCTCGAAGAAGTGACGGATCTGGTCGACGGTGATCGGCGGCAGGTCGGAATAGTTGGCGATCCGATCGTAGCGCTTGGTGAGCTTGGACGACGGTACCGCGATGATCTTTTCGTCGTCGCCCGCGTCATCCTCCATCAGGAGAACACCCACAGGACGACAGTTCATCACCGCTCCCGGAACGACCGCGCGCGTGTTACAAACCAGCACGTCGATGGGGTCGCCATCGGTCGCAAGCGTATGGGGCACGAAGCCGTAGTTCCCGGGGTAGCGCATCGGCGTATAGAGGAACCGGTCGACGAACAGAGTTC
This sequence comes from Hyphomicrobiaceae bacterium, assembly GCA_041742195.1. Classification (GTDB taxonomy): domain Bacteria; phylum Pseudomonadota; class Alphaproteobacteria; order Rhizobiales; family Hyphomicrobiaceae. The sequence continues at coordinate 1,780 of JBGSJD010000116.1, read as the reverse complement.
CGGACGCCTTGTCCAGTTCGTACTTGATCGGCTCGCCGCCGACAGGCACCTCGACGATGACGTTGATGTCGTCAGGGGGGGATTTGCCGATGGGGATGGCATCAATGCGCATAACGGCTGCTCCTATGGACAGGCCCCGCGATGAAGCGAAGTTCCACGGATTGCCCCATTCCGCTTATCGTCGCATGTCGGCCTTTCAAAGGGGGATTGCCACTTCGATGACGCGCCAAAGCCGCATCGCCGCATTTGCCGTCGGGATCGCCGCCGCGGTGGTCGCGCCCGCTGCTGCCAACCCGCTCAAGAGCCTCTACACGACGATCGATCTCAAATCGTGCACGCAGACGCAGCGGCATCGCGACGGAGGCGCGTGGCTCTGCAAGGGCCTCGAGGGCTACCCCATCTACGTGGCGGAAGGCGATCTCCGTATGTTCGTCAGCGTCGGCAAGCGGCCGGAGAAGCGCAAGGCCGCGACGCAGACGCTCGGGCCGTTCAACTCGCTGTTCAAGGGGAACGCCAGCCGGGCGACGCTCGAATGGCGGTTCGTGAAGCGCAACGGGAAGGTCGTGCCCTACGCGACCATCCAGAGGTTCTTCACGCAGAACGACGACGGCAAGGGAGAGGTGCTGGTCGTCACCAAAGTGACGGACAAGGAGGATTGCCACGTCGCCCACATCGATGCGCTGGCAAACCCGCAGGCGATAGCGCTCGCACGAAAGGTCGCCGACGAAGAGGCGCGGAAGTTCGATTGCAGGAACGATCCGAAGCGGGTCGGTTCTGTCGGAAAAAGCCCCATGTAAACAAGGAAATGGGGAGGCAGTCGCCCTCGCCTCGTCCCGGCATGCCGTCAGCTCATGCCCAGCCGTAGCCGACCTTCTCGAGCAGGACGCCGCCGATCTTTTCCGTGATCTTGCCGATGGGCCGGCCGCCGCGCCGCCAGTAGAAGTCCGCGGCGATTTCGTTCTCGGTGAGCGCCCAAACGACGAGGCCGTTCAGGCGACGCTCGTCGAGCGCGTGACGCGCGCCCTCGAACAGGTGCTCGCCGAGGCCGAGACCCTGGTAGCTCGGCAGCAGGTAGATCTCGTAGATTTCGCCCTGATGCTTGCCGCGCCCGCGCGCACGTCCGAACGTCGCGTACCCCGCCACCTTGCCGGCGACCTCGAGAACCAGAAGCCCATCGGAACCGCGGGCCGCGTTCTGCCACCACGCCTTGTCGCGGCGGCGGATCAGGCTTTCGAGATGAAGCTGAGGGATGATCCCGCGATAAGCAATCTGCCAGGATTCGCGAAAAACTCCGGCGAGAGCCGCAGCGTCTCGCTGCATTCCCTTCCGAACCCGCACATCTGCACGCGACTGAAGCATGCCTTTACTATAGCGCGCAGTCTGCCTAACCGGGAAGGGGCTCGATGCGCTTGGCCGCACATTTCTGCGTTACAAGCTCGTAAGCCCGCGCAAGCCGCGCCGCAGCCCCGGCGGTCGACAGCGGCCGGCGCGTCAGTTGTGATCGTCGGGGAGGACAGGGATCGGCATCACATCGATGCCGTCGCGGAGGAGCTCTTCGACCTCGGCGGGCGACGCCTCGCCGTAGATGCCGCGCTCAGGCGTTTCCTCGTGATGGATCTTGCGGGCTTCCTCGGCGAAGCGCGGGCCGACGTATTCGGCGTCGGCAACGACGCGGTCGCGAAGTTCCCTGAGTTGCTTCAGGATCTGACGCTGCTCAGGCGTCAGCATCGCCGACACGCTGGACGGAGCGGGCGCCGCCGCCGGCGCGACAGGCGCGGCC
>JBGSJD010000115.1:0-3552 GCA_041742195.1 Hyphomicrobiaceae bacterium | reverse complement strand
GGCCGCGCGCGCCGGCTCCCACGGCGCCGGCCGCCTCACCATTCCGGCCGTTCCCCGGCATCACGGCCCTGTCGCCCTAGTGTTCCGGCTTGCGTCGCCTCGGGATCTAGAGCGTTCGCTCCAAGGCGATCGCCCGCGTGTCCATCTCGTATTCGAGTTCGACCACGGGCGGCTGGGCCAGAAACCAGGTGATGCCCTGCTCGGCGGCACCCCGGCGGGCGATCTCGCTCTCGAAGAACCCGTGCACGGGATAGATCGTGTAGACCTGCACGCCCGTCACGTCGGCCCATCCGGCGCCGAAGAAGCGCATGCGATGCTCCATCTCGCCGAGCACGGCGCGGGCCTTGTCGGCCATGGCATCCGGGCTCGTCTCGCCGCGCCGCACGATGTGATCGCCGTACTGTCCGCCGCCGGTCGGCGCCTCGCCGCTACCAGCGATGACGAAGCTCGGGGCCGCGTCGGCTGACGGCACGGTGAACGAGAACGCATAGAGCATCGGCTCCGTCGGCGCGTTCACCTTCGGGCAGACGTTGGAGCGGGCCACAGGATTGATGCGCGTCTTCGGATCATAGATGCCCCAGCGCTCGAGCGTCGTGCAGTAGTGCTCGTTGAAGGCGATGAAGCCCGCCTCGCTGAACTGGGCCGGGGATCTCAGTTCGCAGGCACAGAAGGCGGTGGTCGGACGGCCGAGCGACGCCAGATGGGCCTCGATGCGAGCGAACCCCTCCGCGAGGGGGACCGGGCGGCGCAGGCGCACGCGCTCGATGGTGAAGCCGGGCGCGGCCGCGACGCCGCTCGAATACTGGAACTTGAACGGGATATAGCGATATCCACCCGCGCCGAAATCGACCGTGCCTGCCATCGAACCCTCCCATCCTCGCGCCGTGGCGTCGTTCCGCAACTGGCGCCGCGCGTCATTCACCAGCCGCCGGATCGCTCCGGCGCACGTCCTGGCGACTCACCAACTCGCCCGAGAGGCCGGCGAACCGGCCGCGCATCTTGAGCATCTCCTTCTCGCAGGAGAGTGCCGACTTCCGCGCTTTATCCGCCTTGCCGAGCATGGCCCAGACGCGGCTTTCGGCCATCAGGCCCAGGCCCTTCAGGCCGAACACCACGCCCTTGCTGGCGAGAAACGCCGCGGGAAGAAATCCCCGCTCGCGGCGTGCCAGTGCGACCTCGTTCTGCTGCATGGTGGCGGTCGTGCGCATCTTGTTGACGACCTCGGCTTCCGGCACCGGGCCTTCACCGTAGTAGTTGAAGAGGAGCGGCCAATCCGACTGACGGATGCGAGCGCCGCGAGCGGATGCCTCGCGGAAGAAGGCCTGATCCTCCATGCCGAGCGTGTTGTAGGCCGGATCGAAACGGAGCCCGAGACCAGCCGGGTCGACGATGTGCCGGCGGAACGACACATTGCCGGCGCCGCATTTCTCGAGCGCTGCGCCGTGGGGGAAGCGTTCGCGGACACCGTGGATGCGGCCGTTGACGACATCGGCTGCAAGTTCGTCCAGGGATCGCACGTGTCCCGAAAGCCAGCCGGGATCGAGGATCATGTCGTCATCGGTGAACAGGAACGCCTCGGCGCGGGTCTCGGCGAGGGCCACGGCAAGGGCCTTGTTGCGGGCGCTCGAATAGCCCGCCACCGGCTCGTGGCCGTAGTGGACGGGCCACGGCAGGCTCTGTGTCGCGGGCGCGACGTAGGTCTCGAACGCGCTCTCCGGATTGTTGTCGGCGATCACGATCGCGAGCGACAGGCCGGGCGGGATCGTGAGGGCTGCAACGGATTGCATCAGGCGCGCGAACGTCTGCGGCCGCCTGTAGGTGCAAACCAGGAGTACGGCACTCGTGATCCGTTGGGCGGGCTGCATCGATGTCCCCCGGGGCTCGCTCATGGCTCATGTATAGACCACGCGCCGTCCGGCCGGTAGCCTCGCCTCCAGATCCTGTCGGGGACAGTTCATGAGCAGTGCAAGCGGTCGCGCGGATTTCAAGCGCGCAACGATCCATCGGCTCACTCTGCTGCCAGATTGGCGCGCGAGGTCGCGGCAGCTCGATCCCATCTTCTTCGAGGCGAGCCTGACGAAGACGTTCGCCGACGACGTGGCGCGCGAAGCGTTTCGCGAGCGATGGCTCGGCCGGTTTCTCGACCGGTGGCCCGGCCTCGCGCATGTCGCACTGACCCCGGGCGGCACGATCGCCGGCTACATCGTCGGCGCCCACGACGATCCGGCGCGCTCGGCGGATTTCGCCGACGTCGGGTTCTATGCGCACCTTGCCGGACTGACACCGGAGTATCCGGCGCATCTGCATATCAATCTGGCGGCGGACGTCCGCGGCCTCGGCATCGGATCGGCGCTGATCGACGCGTTCGTCGCCGATGCGCGGGGCGCCGGTCTCCCGGGCGTGCATCTCGTCACCGGGCGGCACTCACGCAACCGCAGCTTCTATGCCCGCAACGGGTTCGAGGAGATCGCCGGGCTCGAGTGGGGCGGCACGGCGATCGTGATGCTTGGACGGAATTCGCTTTAAACTGGCCCAAGCGGAGCATTACTTCCGTTGCATGCCCTTCAATTCGAAATGCTGCTTCTGCATTTCTTTCGCAAGCCCTCTGCTATCCAGAATTATTACTGCCCCGGCCTCACCCAACTCCGGTGTCTTCGGAACTGGAGGCGACATGCCCGGACATGCCGGTCCCGGACATCTTTTCCAAAGATCGCCACTGATGCCGGGCTCCGGCTTTGCGTCTGACTGCGCCGCTGCGCGCTCGGACTGAGCACCAAGAAACGCCGCCACCATCACAATCAACGCTACTGCAACAATGCTCCCCTGAGAGATATGATAATCGGTCTCGCTCTTTCTTTCCATTCCGAGATCTCCGGCAGATCAGCAAGCTCTTTGATTGCCTGCAATTCGTCCCACTTGCGAAATTCTTCGGAAGTCTCGACGATCCGGCCATCATAATAAAGACTCAGAGAATCGAGAGCCGAGAACAATCTATCCCGGGCCTGATTTCTCGCGTCAGCAATTGCGAAGAGCCGTTTCTGCTCTTCCTCGGAAGGAGGCAGATTTCTGGTTTCGAACACTCTTCGCAACGCAATCAATCTGCGCCAGTTCTCCACGTAGGTCGACAAATTCGCCACCACCGAGTTGGCAGCTTCGACCTGACGCTCGAGGAAAAAGCGGTTAGTCGAAATTGTCGAATTATGGTTCGACAACAAGATGCCCGCGCAGAGCCCCACTACTCCAGATAGGATTGGCGCCCCTCTTCTCCCCGTCAGCAGAGCCAATATTCTTACCAAATACGACATCGACGCCCCCATTATATGCCATGAAGGAATCATACAATCGGAATACGGTCAACCGCCTAACGCAGCAGGAAGAACACGCCCGCCAGCGAGATCGCGGCGCCGCCGGCGCGGACGATCCATGCGCCAGTCTGGAGTGCATTCAGGTTGCCGAGCGCGATGCCGGCAAGATGGAGCAGGCCCGTCGCGACGACGAAGCCGGCGCTGTAGCCGAGCGCGTTTGCGCCGACCGGCAGTTCGGTGCCATGCG
>JBGSJD010000114.1:0-10389 GCA_041742195.1 Hyphomicrobiaceae bacterium | reverse complement strand
CTCGCCGTCGCCGCTCGCCGGCGCCTGCGCCGAGGCGCCGATGCTGCTTCCCGCGATTGTGAGCCCGGCCACCAGTACGGCCACGCATTTACGCCATCTACTCATTGCCGGCTCCTCTCGCCTGGGCACCTGCCCGTGTCGTCACGTATCCATTTACCGCGAGTACCTGCCCGATAGTGCGACAATGTCGCATCTGGGGTCCGACGGAACCCGCAGCGGTTCGACGTTTCGCGGAGGCAACCATTGCCGAACGCCCGGCCTTCGCGGCAACGGAAACGTGCGGCATTCCCCTGTCTCCCGGTGCGCCCCCAGCGCGGCGGAGCGACGGTTTCGCTCCACCGCGATAGAACCCGACTTCAAAAGGTCTCTTTTGCGGCGGCAGCGAGAATAATTGTGGCGGAACTGGGCTCATAGCGCGGCATTTGCTCGGGATGTCTGAAAGTCCGATTGGCTCGCGAAGTGCGCTTTCGCTGCTGTTTGCGTCTCCCGCCGGACGCTTGACGGGCCGCGCTCACGAAGGCACAAGCGGCGCCGTTGAACCCATCTTACCTGCGTGGTTGGCAGCGATTGAGAGGAAAGAAGACCCATGGCCGACATCGTCCTGACATTTCCTGACGGCGCGACACGTGACGTCCCGGCCGGCATCACCGGCCTCGAGGTCGCCCGTTCGATCGCGCCCTCCCTCGCCAAGCGCACCGTCGCCATGATCGTCGATGGCGTCCTCCAGGACGCCGCCGACGCCCTCACCCGCAATGCGACGATCCGCTTCGTCTCGCGCACCGACCCGGAAGCGCTGGAACTGATCCGTCACGATTGCGCGCACGTGCTCGCCGAGGCCGTGCAGGATCTCTGGCCCGGCACCCAGGTCACGATCGGACCGGTGATCGAGAACGGCTTCTACTACGATTTCGCCAAGGCCGAGCCGTTCCATCCCGACGACCTCCCGAAGATCGAGAAGCGCATGCGCGAGATCATCGCGAGGAACGCGCCCTTCACCAAGGAGGTCTGGAGCCGCGACAAGGCGAAGGCACACTTCGCGGCCGCCGGTGAGACGTTCAAGGTGGAACTGGTCGACGCCATTCCCGCGGGCGAGGACCTCAAGATCTACCGCCAGGGTGATTGGCTCGACCTCTGTCGCGGCCCCCACATGACCTCGACCGGGCAGATCGGCAACGCCTTCAAGCTGCAGCGGTTCTCGGGCAGCTACTGGCGTGGTAACGCCCAGGGACCGCAGCTCCAGCGCCTCTACGGCACCGCCTTCGCGACCGACAAGGAACTCGCCGATCACCTCCGCATGCTCGAGGAGGCCGAGAAGCGGGATCATCGCAAGCTCGGCCGCGAGATGGACCTGTTCCATTTCCAGGAGGATGCGCCGGGGACCGTCTTCTGGCACCCGAACGGCTGGCAGATGTTCCAGGGTCTCATTGCCTACATGCGCCGCCGTCAGGTCGCCGAGGGCTATGTCGAGGTGAACTCGCCGCAACTCATGGATCGCAGCCTCTGGGAGACATCGGGGCACTGGGAGACCTATCACGCGAACATGTTCGTCACCGAGACCGAGGACGAGCGGGTGTTCGCGCTGAAACCCATGAATTGCCCCGGCCACGTGCAGATCTACAAGCACGGCCTGAAGAGCTACCGCGATCTTCCCATGAAGATCGCCGAGTTCGGCTGCGTGCATCGCTACGAGCCGTCGGGCGCGCTTCACGGACTGATGCGCGTGCGCGCCTTCACCCAGGACGACGCCCACATCTTTTGCAGCGAGGAGCAGATCGCCGAGCAATGCCTCGACATCAACCGCTTCATGCTCTCGATCTACGAGGACTTCGGCTTCCACGACGTCCACATCAAGCTGGCGACACGCCCCGAGAAGCGGGTCGGCGACGACAGCCTGTGGGACAAGGCAGAAGCCGCGATGCGCGATGTGCTCGACCGGATGGCCTCCGACAACCGCGTCACCAAGACGTCGATCGCGGAAGGCGAGGGCGCCTTCTACGGGCCGAAATTCGAATATCATCTGCGTGACGCCATCGGCCGCACATGGCAGTGCGGCACGACCCAGGTCGACTTCAACCTGCCCGCGCGGTTCGGCGCCTTCTACGTGGACTCCGACGGCGAGAAGAAGACCCCGGTCATGATCCATCGCGCCATGTTCGGCTCGCTGGAGCGATTCGCGGGCATCTTCCTCGAGAATACGGCCGGCCATCTCCCGCTCTGGATTGCCCCCGTGCAAGCGGTCGTCGCCACGATCGTTTCCGATGCCGACGACTATGCGCGGGAAGCTGCCACGCTGCTGCGCAAGGCCGGTCTGCGCGTCGAGACCGATCTCAGGAACGAGAAGATCAACTACAAGGTACGCGAGCATTCGCTGAGCAAGACGCCGGTGCTGCTCGTCGTCGGCAAGCGCGAGGCGGACGAGCGGAACGTCTCCGTCCGCCGGCTCGGGTCCGATCGCAATACGTCCATGACGCTGGACGAAGCCATTGCCGCCTTGCGCGCCGAGGCGGTGCCGCCGGACCTGGCATCGGAATAAAGCCGCTCTGGCTGCGGGCAGCAGCCAACGGATGATCCGACCACCGCATTGAAAAGCCGTGAGAAAACTGCGGCTTTTCGGACACGCAGCAGAGGCAACTCGGGCCGTCCGTGACGGCTTTGGCCCCCCGTCGCCCGCCCCATCGCATAAGATTGCACGGCGGTTCCGGTGCCGCCCGTGCACGCCATCGCCGTGCCTGCCGCCGCGCCGCCAAAGTTGTCTGCTTTGCTCGAAATACAGTTATGGGTGGGAGCTCGGAATGAACGATAACGTGAGCAAGATCGGTTCGGCGCTGCGCACCGCGGCGTTGGCGGTGGGACTGGGCATTGGACTGGCGGGCGCTGCGTCTGCCGCCGATATCGTGGTCACGATCGACAAGGTCGCGGCCCTCGACAAGATCGACCCGGCCGGTCAGGCGGATTTCTTCGCCCGGGTCACGATCGCCGGCGAAAGCTTCAAGACCGAGCGCATCCGGCGCGCCGACGTCATCGAGCCGAATTGGGTGTTCCGCAAGAAGGTGCCGGCTGGCATCCATGCCGTGAAAGTGGAGATCTTCGACAAGGACGTGCTCTCGAAGGACGACCTGATCGACATCAACCGCGTCGACGGCAAGCGCGACCTCGATTTCCGGGTGAATACGCGCACCTGCCGCGTCCTCGATTTCAGCCAGGGCTTCCGTTGTCGCGACCGCATCCGCCGTAGCGGCACCGAGAAGCGGCAGGCCGAAGTGACCTTCCGGGTCGACGTGCGCCGCTGAGCGCAGACGAGGGCTCCAGCAGGGGAGTGAGGGCCGACCGGCCTCACTCCTTGGGCCGGCGCCAGATGCCGTAGCGCCAGGGCGCGAACGGATGCCGCCGCGCACGGATATCGGGCGCCGGATCGAAACCCGACGAGCCCCACGGGTGGCACCGGCTGATGCGGGAGACCGCGAGCCACCACCCGCGCCAGGGGCCATTCATCTCGATGGCGTCCAGCGCATACTCCGAGCATGTCGGCAGATGCCGGCACTCGAGGCCGATCAGCGGCTTCAATGTCCACCGGTAGACGTGGATGGGCGCCTGAGCGAGACGGACGAGGACGGTTCGCGCTCGGCTCATCGGTCGGGATCAGGCCTGCGCCGCAGCCGCTTCGGCACCGCGGCTGGCGTTGCGGCCCTCGAGTGCGCGGAGAACGGCCTCGAACGAGAGCAGCGTCGACGCGTGCCGGCCCTTCACCTCGCGCACGGGCTCCAGCACGCCGAGATCGGCCCACTTTCCCGTGGGCGCCGGCCCGTTCTCCTTGAGCATGGCGCGCATCTCTTCGGCCGCCTGGCGGATCTCGCGCTCCGTGCTGCCGATGATCTGGGTCGCCACGATCGACGCCGCCGCCTGACCGAGGAGGCACGCCCTTACCGTATGCGCGTAGTCAACCACCCGGTCCCCGTCGAGCTTCAGTTCGACCGCGACGGTCGATCCGCACAGCTTCGAATGCGCCGACGCCTTGGCATCGGGCGCATCGAGGTGCCGGGACGGCGGGATTGCGGCGGCAAACGCCATGATCCGGTCGTTATAGAGGTCGCTGAGCTCGGTCATTCCATGCCCCGTCCGCGCGCCTGCGCAATCGTTGCCCGAGCGGGTCGGCCGGAAGCCGTCCGCCCATCTCGCATCTCGTTTCGCCGCTTAGCCAAAGACGCGTCCACGTCTTTCAATCGACCGCGGGCCGCACCATACTACCCCGGGACGGTACGTTGCGCACGCGCCCATGGATCGCGCTGAGGCGGCGCCGATGACGCAAGCTGATGGCGTTGATATCGCAACGCCGATGTGAATGTGCAAGTCGGGCTCGCCCGTTTCGGGCGGCTGACGTCGGACGTGATCGATACGGCAGCCCCATGGTGCGGCCGGGAGGAAGGGCACGACGGGATGAACGAGCGAGATGACACTCAGCCGGCCGCTGCCGCAAAGCCCCGGCCGAGCCGCGCCGAGGCAGAAGCCGCTGTGCGCACCCTGATCGCCTGGGCCGGCGAGGACCCCGACCGCGAAGGCCTCCTCGACACCCCCCGGCGCGTCGCGGCGGCCTATGAGTCGTGGTTTCGCGGCTATGGCCAGGATCCGGCAGCCGTCTTGTCCCGCACGTTCGGCGACGTGAACGGCTACGACGACATGGTCATGGTGCGCGACGTCCGCCTCGAAAGCCATTGCGAGCATCATCTGGCGCCGTTCATCGGCGTCGCCCACATCGCCTACCTGCCCCGCGACCGCGTCGTCGGCCTGTCGAAGCTTGCGCGCGTGGTGGAGATCTTCGCCAAGCGGATGCAGACCCAGGAAGCCCTGACGGCCCAGATCGCCGCGGCGATCGAGCTGCATCTGGCCCCGCGCGGGGTCGCCATCCTGGTCGAGGCCGAGCATATGTGCATGTCGACCCGCGGCGTGAACCAGCAGGGCGTCTCCACTGTGACTACGCGCTTCTCCGGCGCCTTCGACACCGACCCGGCCTATCGCGATCGTTTCCTTGGCCTCGTCCATGCGCCGCGGCGCCCCTGATACGCCCTCTTGGCGGGAGTTTCTCGATGACGTCCAGCGATCCCGCATTCGAGCCTCCCGGCGCTGATCTGGAGGACGGCAGCCGTCTGACACCCCGTTTCGACGCCAATGGCGTCATGGCGGCTGTTGCAACCGATGCGACGACCGGCGAGGTGCTGATGCTCGCCTGGATGAACGCCGAGGCCCTGGCCCGCACCATCGAGACCGGCGAGGCGCATTTCTACAGCCGGTCCCGGGGTCGCATCTGGAAGAAGGGCGAGGAAAGCGGCAACGTGCTGCAGGTTGTGGAACTCCGCACCGACTGCGATCAGGACGCCGTCTGGATGCGCGTCAGGCTGACGGGGCACGGCGCCGCCTGCCACACCGGGCATCGCACCTGCTTCTATCGGCGCATTCCGGTCGCCGAGGCCGGCTCCGGTCAGGGGGTCGGGACATCCTTGGAGCATGCCGGGACACCGCGCGCCTTCGCCCCTGACGACGTCTACAAGACGAAGCAGAAGCTCGACTGAACCCACGGGGGCCGGCATCGCCCGCATCACCGCTCACCGGGGGACCCGTTAACCACTGTGCGCTAACCTGTCGCAGAGTTGGGGTCAGGGGCACCATACGACGTGGCATAGGCATGCTTATTGCTGCGCCGGGGTCAAAAGGGGCTCGGCATGTCTGGCGACAAGATCGGTATCGCACTCGGCGGCGGCGCGGCGCGAGGCTGGGCACACATCGGTGTGCTTCGGGCTTTGACGCAGGCCGGCATCAAGCCGGATATCGTGGCCGGAACCTCGATCGGTGCCGTGGTCGGCGGCTGCTGGGCTGCCGAACGCCTCGATGAACTCGAGGGCTTCGCGCGCGATCTGACCCGCCGCAAGGTGTTCGGCTTCCTCGACATCAATCTCACCGGTGCCGCCCTGATCAACGGCCAGCGTCTCGTCCAGCGGCTCGATCGTCACATCGGTGGCGTTGCGATCGAGGGGCTGTCGAGGCGGTTCGTCGCTGTCGCAACCGAACTCGGCTCCGGCCACGAGACGTGGCTGACGCAGGGCAAGCTCATCGACGCCATGCAGGCGTCCTATGCCATTCCGGGCATCTTCAAGCCAGTTCGTGTCGGCCGCCGCTGGCTGATGGACGGCGCCATGGTCAACCCGGTTCCGGTCTCGGTCTGCCGTGCGCTGGGCGCGCGCTACGTGATCGCGGTCAATCTCAACACGGACCTCTACGGCCGGGATCGCGTCGTAATCGATGCGGCCGACGACGAGGACGACGGCATCGAACCGGTGTCGGTCTCCGCCCCGGAGCACGAGAACGCCGCCCGCCGCCTGCTTCGACGGCAGTTGTTTGGGGATGGTGACAGCGGCCCTGGCATATCGACCGTCATGGTCGACGCCTTCAACATAGTGCAGGACCGCATCGCCCGCTCGCGCCTCGCGGGAGACCCGCCGGACGCCATGATCAGCCCGCGGCTCGCCGGCCTCGGCATGCTCGATTTCCACCGCGCCGACGAGATGATCCAGCGCGGTGTGGCCGCCGCCATTCGCGAGACCGACGATATCCGCCGCGAGATCGGCGCCCGTCGCATTGCCGCCCGCCAGAAGTCCCGGGCTCCGCTCTACGCCTGAGCCCCGCCGGCGTCAGGCCGACGCGATGTAGTCGCGCATGGCGCTCGCTTCGAGTTCCACTTCCGCGACCCGGTGCTTGACCACGTCGCCGATCGACACGATGCCGACGAGCTGCCCGTCCTCCTGGACCGGGAGATGCCGGAATCGGCCTTCCGTCATGCGGCTCATCAGTTCGTCGAGCGTATCGGTCTCGCGGCAGGTCACCACGTCCCGGGTCATCGCGTCGCTGACGGGCAGCGCCAGTGTCGCCGCGCCGTGCCGTGCGAGCATCCGCACGATGTCCCGCTCCGAGACGATGCCAGCGATCGCGCGACCCTGATGGCGCACGACGACGGCGCCGATCCGGCGCTCCGCAAGCAGCGTGACCACGGCGCCGAGAGGCTCGTCCGCCGTGACGGTTTCCACCGCTCGTCCCTTGGCCTTCAGAATAGCTGCGACGTGCATGCTCTCCTCCTTCGCCGCGAGGCGATGGAGCGGTCCGTCTGTCGTCCCCCTGTTCGGCTCGTCCAGCCGTTGTTCGGCCGTCACGATTGCCGATCCGCCACCCGTCAGTCGGCCGCACCCATGGTCGCGGTCTGGCTCGGGTTCCTGCTGCCGGCAACGCCCGTTGCCGATCGGTCAATGTGCGCCGCGCCCGGTCGTTCGGCAACCTGCCTGCAACGCAAGTGCGGCATCGGTCCTGCCGAATATGTCACTTGCCCGCACCGTGGTGCTGTGGCGGGGACGTAATGTCCCATGCTGCCATTGACAAAGATCAACGCTGCAGTGCGATAGCAGTGTGAAGAGAGCATAAGGAGCGGCCCGATCGTCGGGTGGGGCTCCTGCAGAAACTGAACCTCTTTGGGGGCGGCATCCATGACGGACACCACGCCGGAGCGGCACGCATTCGCCGATGGCCTGGCGGTGCTTGCTGCGGCTATATTTGCAATCCTCGGCCTGGCACTGACATTCGGGTCGCGCGACCCGGCCATGGCGTTCCATGGCGCACTGATTGCTGGCGCAGCGATCCTCGGCGGCATTGCCGTTGTCACGGGGATCGGCGCACCGAAGGACGCCGATCGCGACACCTACATGGACGGCCCGATCCGGGTCGCCACGCTCGCCGCCGTCGTCTGGGGAATTGCCGGCTTCATCGTCGGCGACCTGCTCGCCTGGCAGCTGGCTGTTCCGGCGCTGAACTTCGACATCCCCTGGCTGAGCTTCGGTCGCCTGCGCCCGCTCCACACGTCGGCTGTGATCTTCGCCTTCGGCGGCAACGTGCTCATCGCGACGTCGCTCTACGTGGTGCAGCGGACGTCTCATGCCCGTCTCGCGGGGCGCTGGTCGCCCTGGTTCGTCGTCTGGGGCTATCAGGTCTTCATCGCCATTGCCGGCACGGGCTATCTGCTCGGCGTCACGCAGTCGAAGGAGTACGCCGAGCCCGAGTGGTACGCCGACCTCTTCCTCACGGTGATCTGGGTCGTCTACCTGCTCATCTTCCTCGGCACGCTCGCCAAGCGCCGTGAGCCGCACATCTACGTCGCCAACTGGTTCTACCTCGCCTTCATCGTGACGGTGGCGATGCTGCACCTCGTCAACAACGCGACGGTGCCCGTGAGCTTCTTCGAGACGAAGAGCTACATCGCCTACTCGGGCGTCCAGGATGCGATGACGCAGTGGTGGTACGGCCATAACGCGGTGGGCTTCTTCCTGACCGCCGGCTTCCTCGGCATCATGTATTATTTCATCCCGAAGCGGGTCGAGCGGCCGGTCTATTCCTATCGCCTGTCGATCGTCCACTTCTGGACCCTGATCTTCATCTACATCTGGGCCGGTCCCCACCACCTCCACTACACGGCGTTGCCGGACTGGGCGCAGACCCTCGGCATGACGTTCTCGATCATGCTCTGGATGCCGTCGTGGGGCGGCATGATCAACGGCCTCATGACGCTGGCCGGCGCCTGGGACAAGCTGCGCACCGATCCGGTGGTTCGCCTGCTCGTCGTCTCCGTCGCCTTCTACGGCATGTCGACGTTCGAAGGCCCGCTGATGTCGATCAAGGCGGTCAACTCGCTGTCGCACTACACCGACTGGACTATCGGCCACGTGCACTCCGGTGCTCTCGGCTGGGTCGCCATGGTGTCGTTTGGCGCAATCTACTGTCTCGTTCCGTGGCTGTGGAACCGCCGGGGCCTCTACTCGATCCGTCTCGTCGAATGGCACTTCTGGATCTCGACGCTGGGCATCCTGCTCTACATCACCGCGATGTGGGTGTCGGGCATCACCCAGGGCCTGATGTGGCGGGCCTACGACAAGCTGGGCTTCCTCCAGTACTCGTTCATCGAGACCGTGGAGGCGATGAAGCCCTACTACGTGATCCGTGCGGTCGGCGGCCTTCTGTTCGTTATCGGCGCCTTCATCATGGCCTACAACATCTGGCGCACCATCCGTGGTGACGAAGCGGTCGATCTCGCCGAGCAGCCGCGTGTGGCTGCCGCGCCGAGCGTCCGCCTGTCGCCGGCCGAGTGAGCGGGGGAGAGCTACCGTGAAGCACGAAGTCTTCGAGAAGAACTCCATCATCCTGCTGGTCGGCATCCTCGTTGCGGTGTCGATCGGCGGTCTGGTCCAGATCGCACCGCTGTTCTGGATCGACAGCACCATCGAGAAGGTGAAGGGCATGCGTCCCTACACGCCGCTCGAGCAGGCCGGTCGCGACATCTACATCCGTGAGGGATGCTACGGCTGCCACAGCCAGATGGTGCGCACGCTCCGCGACGAGGTCGAGCGCTACGGCCATTACAGCCTCGCTGCCGAGAGCATGTACGACCATCCGTTCCAGTGGGGCTCGAAGCGGACGGGGCCCGACCTCGCCCGCGTCGGCGGCAAGTACTCCGACCAATGGCAGGCCGAGCATCTGATCAATCCGCGCGCCCTGGTGCCGGAGAGCATCATGCCGGGCTATCCCTGGCTCGCGACGACCAAGCTCGACACGACGCGCATGGTCGACCGCGTGAAGACCCTGAAGATGGTCGGCGTGCCCTACACCGACGACATGATCGCCAATGTCGACAAGGACATCCAGGCGCAGGTCCAGACCGAGGGTCGCGCGGTTCGCGACCTGAAGAAGCGTTACCCGAAGGCGCGTAACGGCAAGTTCGACCAGCGCCCCGGAACCGAGGTCAGCGAGTTGGATGCCCTCGTGGCCTACCTGCAGATCCTGGGGCAGATGGTCGACTTCACGACCTTCGACGCCGCCGGCCCGAACCTGAGGTGACGTCATGAGCTACGAAACCGTCGCGAGCATCAGCCAGGTCACGTCGCTGCTGCTCTTCATCGGAATGTTCGTCGGGGTGCTCGCCTACGCGCTATGGCCGTCGAACGGCCCGCGCTTCGAGGCGGCACAGCGGACGGCGTTGGATCTCGATCGGAAGACTCCGGCTAAGCCCGGGCAGGGTGAGAGGGGGCCGAGGTGACCAAGAAACATGAAGTCGATCACGTCACCGGTGTCGAGACGACCGGTCACGAATGGGATGGCATCAAGGAGCTGAACAAGCCGCTACCGCGCTGGTGGCTGCTGACGTTCTACGCCTCCATCGTCTGGGCTTTTGGCTTCTGGGTCTTCTATCCGGCCTGGCCGCTCGCCAACGACTACACGCGCGGTGTGCTCGGCTACAGCCAGCGCGCCACGGTCGCGGCCGAGGTCAAGGCCGGCATCGACGCGCAGGCCGGCCAGCGCGCCGCC
>JBGSJD010000113.1:0-2472 GCA_041742195.1 Hyphomicrobiaceae bacterium | reverse complement strand
CCCGTCGACGAGCGATGCGGCTCGGCGCCGTCGGCCACCTGATAGCTCTGGCCGGGAAGCAGCGTGAAGCGGCGGCCGTCGGCAAGTTCCGTGTCGAGCCGGCCCTCGAGAACGAGCAGGATATGGCCCTTCTCGCACCAGTGGTCGGCGAGATAGCCGGGGGTGTATTCGACCATGCGCACGCGAACGGCGCCGAAGTTCCGGGTGCGCCAGTAGGCCATGCCGGTCTCGCCCTTGTGCTCGGTGCGGGGCACAGTGGACCAGTCGGTGGTGCCGAAGGGAATGTCAGTCATCCGCACGGGGGATCTCCTTGTCCGGTTCGGGCGACGCTTCGCCATCCTCGTCGACATCGGTGCCGGCACCGGGGATCGCGTAGCCGTCGCCGAGCCAACGCGCCAGATCGACGTCGGCGCAGCGCTTCGAGCAGAACGGCCGGTACGCCTGCGCGGTCGACTTCCGGCAAATCGGGCAACGGGGCAGCCGGATGGGGCCGTTGCCGGGCTCGCTGTCGCCTCCGTCGCTCATCGGCGGTCTCCTCAACTGATCGATGACGGCCTATTCCGGCTCCGCCTCGCCAGCCTTCAGCCAGTTGAAATGGATCGGGAAGCCTTCGCCGAGCAACATGGCGACGACTTCCGTCAGCGGCAAGCCGACGACGTTGGTGTAGGAGCCGGACAATTTCTGCACGAAACACCCGGCGAGGCCCTGGATGGCGTAGCCGCCGGCCTTGCCGCGCCACTCGCGGGAGGCGAGATAGCTCTCCATGTCCTCCTTCGAGAGGCGCTTGAAGCGGACGCGGGTCTCCACGACCTTCAGGCGGACCCGGTCGTCCGGCGTGATGAGGCAGAGGCCGGTCAGGACGCGATGCGAACGGCCCGACAGCCGTAGCAGCATGGCCATCGCCTCGTCGACGTTCTTCGGCTTCCCGAAAATGCTGCGGCCGTGGGTCACGACGGTGTCGGCGGCGAGGACGTAGGCCTCGGCGAAATCGGGATCGTTGGCGATGAGGTCGCGTGCGGCCTCAGCCTTGGCGCGGGCGAGACGGGTGACGCAGCTCCTCGGCATCTCGGCGCGCTTCGGCGTCTCGTCGATGGTGGCCGGGCGCAAGGCATCGGGCTCGACACCGACCTGGGACAGAAGCATCAGGCGGCGCGGACTGGCGCTTGCGAGAACGAGGCGGGGACGCAACTCGGCGCGGCGCCCCACCGGCCGCGTGCGGGCTCGTGTCTGGCGCAACGACTCGCGGCGCTGCGGAAGAGACAGGCCGAGCAGGGCAAAGGCCGATGACTTGGTGGCGCTCATGGAGAGACGTCTCGCAGTTGGAACCGGGCGCCGTCCGGCCGGGAACGGCGCTCGACAGCGTTAACGGTGCTTCGCGGGCGACCATGCCAAGGCGCAGAGGGCCGGATCAAGGCCTTTGTCGCCCGGAGGGGGCGTCTCCCCCAGCTTCCCCGCTCGCAGGAGGGCCGCAGCTTCGCTATGGTGCGGCCCGCATCAGCCCACATCCGGAGACCGACCGATGGCCAAGACGCCGCGCATGCCCGAAATCGCCGAAGCCGACCAGACAGCGGAGCAACGCAAGGCCGTCGCCGACATCGTCTCGGGACCGCGGGGGCATCTCGTCGGGCCGTTCATTCCGCTGCTCCGAAGCCCCGACTTCATGGGACGGCTGCAGCGCACGGGCGAATATCTCAGGTTCAACAGCGCCTTCGAGACGCGGCTTTCCGAGCTCGCGATCCTCATCACGGCGCGGGCGTGGTCGCAGAACTTCGAGTGGCACCATCACCGCCCGATCGCCGAGAAGGCGGGCCTCCGGGTCGACATCATCGAGGCGATCGCGGACGGACGGCGGCCGATGTCGATGGGCATGGACGAGGCCGCAATCTACGACTTCCTCGACGAACTCGGGCGGACGAAATCCGTCTCCGAGGCGACCTACCAGCGGACCGTCGCCCTGTTCGGCGAGCGGGGCGTGATCGACCTCATCGGCATCCACGGCTACTACAGCCTGCTGGCCATGGTATTGAACGTCACACAGGCGCCGCTGCCGGATGGGGCCAAGCCGGGCCTCGCGCCGCTACCCTGACGCCAGAAGACGGCCCCGGCGGCGGACGCCGACGCCCGGGGCCGAGGGGCCCGAGACCCCAGGAGACCGTTCGCCATGACTCCCACGATCGCCGTCGTCGGCCGCCCCAACGTCGGCAAGTCGACGCTCTTCAACCGTCTGACGGGCAAGAGGACGGCCCTCGTCTCCGACCTGCCCGGATTGACGCGCGACCGCCGCGAGTCCGAGGCGATCGTCGGTGGCCATGCCATGCGGCTCGTCGATACGGCGGGACTTGAAGAAGCGCATCCCGACAGCATCCCGGCCCGGATGCGGGCGCAGAGCGAGGCGGCCATCGCCAAGGCCGACCTGGTGCTGTTCGTGATCGACGCCCGCGCCGGCGTGATGCCGGCCGACAAGGCGTTCGC
>JBGSJD010000112.1:0-5535 GCA_041742195.1 Hyphomicrobiaceae bacterium | reverse complement strand
GAGGATCTCGACCGCCGCGAGCGCGCCTTAGACGGCCGGGCGCTTCTGCAGGCCGGTCTGCACGTCGGTGAACGTGCCCTGGATTTCGGTCCCGACGTTGTTCACGACCGTGATGATCGCAACGCCGATCAGGGCGGCGATAAGGCCGTACTCGATGGCCGTGGCGCCGGACTCGCACTTCGCGAACTTTGCAAGGGTCTTCATGACTCGTACTCTCCCAACTCGATGCTCTACCGGAAGCCACTGGCTCCGCTCGAATAGGCTGGGGACGCCCCCTCGCCTTGACAAGTTGGAGACTACCCGATGGCCATAAACAACAGATTAAATCCATGAAATATCGAAACCCGGAAAATGATGCATCTGGATATGAATAAAATAGAATGAAATTGCGGCCGCCAAACAATCGAAGCCGTCCCACAATGGGAAATTCGACTCATTTTCGAACACACGAGTCGTCGCGTTTGCCAATTATTCATACTTCCGCCCTATGCCTGAGCAGAGCGTCACAACCGTTGCCGGAGCCACCCGCATGTCCAGCCGAGCACTATTGAAGGTCCTCAAGTCCGAGAGCCGTCGAGTAGCCCTCGCGTGCTCGCTGATCCTGCTGTCCGCGACGGCCACGACAGCCCAGGACCTGGTCGTCAAGTACGATCAGTCCCAGTTGCTCCGTCTGCCGCGGCCCGTCGCCGAGATCATCATCGGAAACCCGAGCATCGCCGATATCAGCGTACAGGCGGGAAATCTGCTGGTCGTCACCGGCAAGACGTTCGGAATCACCAACGTCATCGCGCTCGATTCCGAAAAGAACGTCATCCAGGACCAGCGCATCGTCGTGATCCGTGAGGATGTACGCGTCGTCAACGTGCAGCGTGGCGGCAAGCGCGAGTCGTACAATTGCACGCCGGATTGCAATCCGTCGCTCGTCGTCGGCGATGACCAGGCCTACTTCGAAACCGTCGGCCGCATGGCCGAGCGCAAGATCAAGTTCTCCGAGACATCGGCCGAAGGCGGCGGCGGTGGCGCTGCCGCGAGCCAGTAGGGCCCAACGCGTGATGTGCTCGAGCGGGTGGTCGGCCAGTCGGTCGGCCACCCGTTTTCGCTCCGGGCTCTTGACGACGAATGCCGACGACCCGTCGCGCGCCGGGTCCGGCGGAACCTAGACGACGTCGACCTTCAGGTCGCCGACGCCATCGACATGGCCATGCAGGACGTCGCCGCGCACCACAGCAGCCACGCCGGATGGCGTGCCGGTCATGATGACATCGCCAGCCCGAAGCTCGAACAGGCTCGAGATGTAGGCGATCTGTCCCGGAATATCCCAGATCATCTGGTTGAGGTCGCCCGTCTGGCGCCGCTGGCCGTTCACGTCGAGCCAGATCGCGCCTTGCGACGGATGACCGATCGCATCGGCGAGAACGAGGGGCGTCGAAGGGGCCGAGTGCTCGAAAGCCTTGCCGACCTCCCAGGGCCGACCGAGCTTCTTGGCTTCGCCCTGCAGGTCTCGCCGGGTCATGTCGAGCGCCACGCCGTATCCGAGCACGTGACCGAGAGCGTCTTCCGGCTTGATGTTCACGCCCCCGGACTTCAGCGCCACGATCATCTCGATTTCATGATGCACGTCGCTCGTGCCCGACGGGTACGGAAACTTGCCGTCGACCCTCAGGTTGTCGGGATTCTTCTGGAAGAAGAACGGCGGCTCCCGGTTCGGGTCATGCCCCATCTCCCTCGCGTGCTCTGCATAGTTGCGCCCGATGCAGTAGATGCGGTGCACGGGAAAAAGCTGCGACGAGCCGGCGATGGGCAGCGCGGCTTGACGCGGAGGATCGATGATGTAGGCCATGGCAGAAGCTCGCATTGTGATCGGAAAACCCGGTGGCACAGCTAACAGATCGCCACGGCTCGTGTCGCCTGGAATCGCGCCCCTGCGAATAGGTCGGCGAACGGACATGACCCGCCGCCGCACGAAGCGGGTGCGCTATTTGACGGCCCAGTCGGCTTTCACCTCGTCGCAGCGCGGACCGACAAAATCGTTGATGTCGTCTACGACCGTGCTCTGCAGCACGTTGAATGTATTGTCGGTAGCGGTTGCCGTCCACATGGCGCCCTTGAGCAGCGTCGGAGCCTCGATCTTGCCCCAGCCGAGCACGGCCTTGACCGCCTTGCCCTTCTCGAACGTCACCTTCGGAGTGAAGTCGAGCTTGATCTCGGCCGGATCGGCGTTGTCGCGCTCCACTACACAGCGCACATGATGCTTGGAGAGGGTCGTCTCGACCTTCTCGTCCACGAGCGCCTTCACGAGGAGATCCCGGGGCAGCTTGATATCAGCGGTGCAGCGCACCCGCCCCCAGGGCCAGGACACCTTCGCCTTGCTGAGCATGGCCGTCAGTTGCTCCTTCCGCCAACTCTTCTCGACAGTGCAGGCGACATCGGACGCCGTGGCGGCCCGATTGTGGAAGGCCGCACAGATCCGGACCTTGCAGTCCTTCCGCGCATCCCGCTCGGCTTTTTCCTCCGGCGTGAGAACGATGGCCGGCGCCTTTGGCTCCACCGGCGCGACAGGTGCGCCCTGAGCTGCGGCCTGGCCGCTTGCTGCGCCCCACAAGAGCAAGGCAGTCGTCGAGAAGACGAGGTACGGTCTGGTCGGCAAAGTCATGGCATCCCCTCCGCAGGCATCGTGATTGTTCACCGCAACCCGGGCAAGAGGCCACACGACGACCTCACTGCCCGTCAGGCGTGCGCCGCGAGGAAAGACCGGCCGCCCGCGGCAGGAATATGGCAAAGCCGCGTCGTCGACCGCCTCCCCTGTCCGATGCTACTTGACGCCAATTCGCCCCGGCGGCATTAAGGCGGGACCGACGGAGCGGACGCGCCGATCCTGGCCCGCCGCACGTGCCGCCTTAGCTCAGCTGGTTAGAGCGCTAGATTGTGGATCTAGAGGTCCCCCGTTCGAGCCGGGGAGGCGGTACCATTTCAGCCTGGACGGGGCTGACGGCTCACAATCATTGACGGAACATGTCGATCGGGGATCGCGGAAGAGCGCTGCCGTGCGGCCGGCGCGCGGACCTCAGGGCGATCAACGAGCCATCACGATGACCGTTCGGGCCACGCCAACGTCAAGATTGCGGACATGAGAGGATGGCCGATTGGTGGAGCCGAGGGGGATCGAACCCCTGACCTCGTGAATGCCATTCACGCGCTCTCCCAGCTGAGCTACGGCCCCTGAACCAAATGGGAAGACGCACCGTCCATGACGCCGCGTCCCGCCTTCCTAGAGCGCCGCCGCAACGAGCGCAAGAGCTGTTTTTCCACTATCCCCGCCACCCCGCACCTCGGGCGACGGGGAACTCGAACAGCGCCTACTGGAGAGCGTGCCGCCCGATCTCACCGCCCTTGAAGCGCCAGCGGACGAGAAAGATCTGCACCAGCGCCAGCACGCCGATGAACGACGGGATGAACACCCACACGAAGTGCCAGATGGCCGTCGAGAACGGGATGCGCCCATCAGGGAACATGAAGTCGAGGAAGCCGAAGTCCATCGCATAGAAGACCAGGAAGAACTCGACCCAGGAAAAGAAGAACTGATAGACGAACGGCCAGTCCTGATCCCAATGGAAACGCTGGATCTGGATATAGGCGACGTCGAGCACCAGCCCGACGATAAGCAGCGCGGCCAGGAATTTGAACGGGTCCTGGAAGATCGACAGCTCGATCGGCGGCAGCCGCAACCAGACTTCGGAGAACGGCCAGGCCAGCGTGAACTGGCTCGATCCGCCCCACGCCGCGAGATACCACGCATAAAGGAACGTCACGGGGAGCCCGATGAAGATGAACAGCAGCAACCGGGTGTGCCAGCGTCCGAGGAGGGTCGGTGTCATGGTCTCGTCTCACCTGCGAGGCAGCTGGAGAAATGCGAAGCGGTAGGAACCGCCGGGCTTGCGTTCGAAATCATCGTCATCCGGGCGAGCGGCCCG
The DNA here is from genome assembly GCA_041742195.1 of Hyphomicrobiaceae bacterium. GTDB lineage: Bacteria > Pseudomonadota > Alphaproteobacteria > Rhizobiales > Hyphomicrobiaceae. The sequence continues at coordinate 1,564 of JBGSJD010000112.1, read as the reverse complement.
AGCACCAGCGCAACCACTGTCGGAACGAGCGAATTGGCCCGAAGCGGGATACGCTGGGTGCCCGGAGAGCCCCGAGTTGATCGACGGACCTCAACGCCGCGTATTGGAGGCCGAGGAAACTGTCGACGGCGGCGTAGGGCCCACTGGAGGTTACCACACCGGCGGCCCAGACATGGCCACGCCCATTCTGCAGGCCATTGACCTCGAACGAATTTGAGACGGCAAGACCCGCGAGGCTCAGCTCCGCCCCGGCGCCGGCTGCCTTGTTGCGCGGCAGATCGTAAATCCGGATCAGGTCCGAGATCAGCGGCGTCTCGTCGACCCTCGCGACCAGCCCCGTGCAGTCGATGACGAAATCAGCGACGAGATCGACGGTCTCCTGGAACTTCTCCTTGCCTTCGAGCCGCGTCACGACGCGTCCGTCCCGGTACTCCATGGCGGAGACGCTGCCGTAGAAATTCTTGATCCAGCCGTCGCGCGTACCCTCCTCGACGATCCGGTTCCAGTCGTCGCGATCGGCGGTCGTGGTCCCGCCCCACGTGCGCATCAGCTGAGCCCGCTCCTCGGGACTGGCCCGCTCGAGCCGCTCTCTGAGTGTCCCTCCCCAGCACGCCTTGGGCCAGTTGAACGGCTGCTGCTGGACGTCGGCGCGCACTGGGCGCTGGGAGAGATCGTACTTGGCGCCCTCGTTCACCGCCGACCGGTTGAGATGCAGCATCCTGATGTTCTTGTTCTTGTCGCGTGCCTCCCAGAGCCGCTGAATGACGCGGGACGCGACGATGCCCCGCCCGCGAATGAGGACGGTGCCGCCCTTCTGCTCGAGGATGCGGTAGATGTCCTCGTGCTCCTCGTAGGCATTCACGACGGCCGTCACGTCGGGATGTGCGCGCTTGAATTCCTGCAGATCGGGCAGGAAATTCGATGCCGGATAGCCGGTGGAGATCTGCACGTAGCGCGCCACCATGAAGCGTTCGCGCTCGTCGCGCGACGCCGCCGGCGCAAACTCGCTCGGGATGCGGTACGCGATCACATAGCGCTCGTCGTCAGTCTTGCGGATGGCGATAACCTGCCCGTGCACCCACATGTCGTCCCAGCCGATCCGCTTTGCTTCCGCGTCGAACGACCGGAAGACGTCGCCGAGCCGCGGCGTGTAGCTCTCCGTGAGAACCGGCTCGCCGAAGACCTGCAGGATGTGCTTGAAGCCGACCATGCGTCCGTGCACGACGTCACGCACGAACTCCCGGCTCGCATACCCCGGGAAGCCCCAGATGTTGTCGGGCGTCGAGATTGAGTTCGATCGGATCCGCTCGTGCTCGGGAATCTGCGACACACGACAGAGACGCCCCCATTTCGCGTAGGGCTTCCGGTCGGCCGCCACGCCGAGCACCCGGATGGACGCCGCCGGCACCCCGTAGACGCGCAGGTGGTCGACCCAGCAGAAGCTGCCGCAACCGCCACCGACGGCGAGGTATTCGGGTTCGCCGGCGAGCTTTCCGGTCGCCTTGATATCCTTGATGGCCACGGTGCGCGTCTCGAACAGCGCCCCCGGAAACCCGGAGCGCCC
>JBGSJD010000111.1:0-1683 GCA_041742195.1 Hyphomicrobiaceae bacterium | reverse complement strand
GCGGCCGCTCCCGAAGGGCCGCCGCCTGCCGGGCCTGCTCCGACGGACGCCGAAATGGCACGGGCCCCGGAAATCGCTCTCGAGCGCGGCATGCCGACCGTCGATATCGAAGTGCTGTTCGGCTACGACTCGACCGAAATCACACCCGAGGCCGCAGCCGGCCTGAAGACGCTCGGCGAGGCGCTGGCCGACAAACGACTCGCGGGCCAACGGTTCGTGATCGCCGGCCACACCGATGCCCGTGGGCGACGCGACTACAACGACTATCTCTCGGATCGCCGCGCGCAGGCCGTCCGGCGCTATCTGATCCGGCAATATCGCGTGCCGCCGGGCGCGCTCATCGCGCGGGGCTTCGGCGAGAGCCGCCTGAAGAACCCGGGCAACCCGGAAGGGCCCGAGAACCGTCGCGTGCAGATCATCAACTGGTCGCAACCCAAGGCCGTTTCGCGGCGGCGTTGACGATGTGCCGGCGTCGCCCGAGGCGCGCTGGAGGCGAACCGACATCGGGCGGCCGGACAAGCAAGACCTCCGGCCGCCGTCCGACTTCAACGCGGGACCCGGCAGCGCGCCAGCTGCAGCTCGGGAACCGGCGACAATCCGCACGTGACGACGTACACTCAGTGTGCGCGCACAGAATTCGGGTCCCCGATGAGCGACACAGACAACAGCAAGTCGCCCGGCAAGGACCCTCACTTGCGCTATCCCCTGCCGACCGGGACGCGGGTCGATCACTATGTGATCCGGGAAGTGATCGGCGCCGGCGGTTTCGGCATCACGTATCTCGCGGAGCATGAAGGGCTCGGCAAGCTCTACGCCATCAAGGAATATTTCCCGCACGAGTTCAGCTTCCGTCAGGGACGCTCGGTGCGGCCAACATCGGCGAGTGACGGCACCTACAAATGGGGGCTCGACCGGTTCCTGACAGAGGCGCGGGCGCTCGCCAAGTTCAAGCATCCGGCGATCGTCGACGTCTCCAGCATCTTCGAGGCCAACGGCACGGCCTACATCGTGCTCAACTACGAAGCGGGCCTCGATCTGGCGCAATGGCTGAAACAACTCGGCCGGCCACCGACGCAGGACGAACTCGACCGTCTCCTCATGCCGCTGCTCAGCGCGCTGGAGGAGGTGCATCACAACAACATGATGCATCGCGACATTTCCCCCGACAATCTGCTGATCCGCGACGACGGGCGACCGGTGCTGATCGATTTCGGATCGGCACGGGAGTCGATCCGGACCCGCGCGCGGGCGCTCTCGGCCATCGTGAAGCACGGGTACTCACCGCCGGAACAGTACTCGTCGCGGCCGGAACTCCAGGGTCCGTGGACCGATATCTATGCGCTCTCGGCGACGCTATATCGCGCGCTGACGGGCAAGCTGCCGCCCGAGGCACCCGAACGGATGCTGCAGGACGACATGGCGCCGCTCAGGGACCTCGTCACGGGCGCTTATCGGCCGAGCTTTCTCGACGCGATCGACCAGGGGCTCAGGCTGCGTATCCAGGAACGGCCGCAAACCGTCGTCGAATGGAGGGAGCTGCTGTTCAAGCCGCAGTCGCTGCGCCAGTGGCAGCCCACCGGCTCGGCACCCCGATCCGAGGGCTCGCCGAGGCAACGGGCCAGCTCCGGTACTCCATCGGGACAGGCGGCGGCTGGCCGCTCCTTGCGCTCGAACGCGGGCGTC
>JBGSJD010000110.1:0-4832 GCA_041742195.1 Hyphomicrobiaceae bacterium | reverse complement strand
GTCGGCCCAGGCGTGCGCGACGCCCGTCACAAGGTTGGTGGTTGCGGGGCCGGAGGCGGCCATGCAGACGCCGATCTGGTTCTTCAGTCGGGCGTAGGCGAAGCCGGCCATGGCGGCGGCCTGCTCATGGCGCACGTCGATGCCGCGAAGGCCCTCGTTCAGGCACGCCTTCTCGACGGCCAGCATCGGGCCGCCCATGATGTAGAAGAAATCCTTCACGCCCTCGTGCTTGAGAGCCTTGGCTACGATGTCCGAGCCGATTGCCATTCGATCGTCCTTCCTGCTTGGGGTCGAGATTGAACTGGTCTTTTGGGGATGTGGGCGGCGTCAGACGACGCCTTCGGATTTCAGGGTGGCGATGTCGGCGGCGGTGAGGCCGAGCCATTCGCTGTAGACGGTGCCGTTGTCGGCGCCGAGGACGGGAGACGCTTCGACGGGGACGTAGCTGTCCGTCATCTTCACCGGCCAGCCGGGGATGACGACCTTGCCGCGCACCGGGTGGTCGACCTCGACGAAGACTTCGCGGGCCCGCATGGTCGGGTCGTTCATGAGTTCGCTCGTGTCGAGCACGGCGCCGCACGGTACGCCCGCCTCGCCGAGGATCTGCATGGCCTCGTGCTTGGTGTAGTTGACCGTCCAGGCCTCGATGAACTGGTTGATCTTCTCGACCTGCTTCACGCGGAGCTGCGGTGTGGCGTAGGAGGGGTCGTCCTTCAGGTCCTCCTTGCCGATGATCCGGCAGAGGCGGTCCCACTGCTGATTGTTGGCGCGGCTCGTATAGATATAGACGTAGTCGTTGAGGCCGCCGGGCTTGCACTTGAAAACGTCGGACGGTGCGTTGGTGCCAAGGACGACCTGATTGCCCATGCGCGGGCAGGGCTTGTTGTGGAGAAGCTGCGAGGCGTAGGCGATGCGTCCGTAGTTGACCATGGCGTCCTGCATGGCCACCTCGACCTTCTGGCCGCGTCCGGTGGCGGTGCGCTGATAAAGGGCCGCCAGCACGCCGATGCAGGCGTGGAGGCCGGTGCCGGTGTCGCCCAGCGTCACGCCCGGCTTGATCGGCTTGCCGTCTGGCTCACCGGTGATCGACATGACGCCACCGCAGGCCTGGGCGATCATGTCGAAGGCGAGGTGCTTCTCGTAGGGGCTGCCTTTGCCGAAGCCTTTCACCGTCGCATAGATGATGCGGGGATTGAGCTTCGACACCTCCTCGTAGGAGAAGCCGAGCTTCTCGATGACGCCCGGTGCGAAGTTCTCGGCGAAGATGTCCGCCTTGCGGATCATGTCGCGCAGCATGGTCTTGCCGCGCTCGGACTTCAGGTTGAGCGTCACCGAGCGTTTATTGGCGTTGAGCAGCATGAAGTAATAGCTGTCGGCATCGGGGCGCTCGGAGGAGGCATTGCGTCCCTGCTCGCCGCCAACGGGGTTCTCGATCTTGATCACGTCGGCGCCGAGCCAGGCCAGCGTCTCGGTGATGGAGGTGCCGGCTTCGAACTGGGTCAGATCGACGACCTTGATGCCGGCGAGGGCGGGCTTGCCGGTGGGGGAGGGTGACTGCATCGTTGTCTCCGTCTGGCGCAGAAGTCCCGATGCCGAGCGATCGGGGACGAGCGCGATCGCAAGGCCGCGCGAAGGTGGTCTCAAGGTCCGTCAGGTTCGACGACGAGTGCCTGGTCATGCCGCGTGGCGGCGCAGGTGTCGTTTCCACCCCGGAGCGGCTGCCTCGATCGCCCCGACGTGGGGCTGCCTGTAGCCGTCTTTATTGTCCGGACAGGATGGGGCAGCGTTGCGGCCGTCGTCAACGGGCTTGACGTCGATCTGTCATCGTTCGGCGCGGCAATTCCTGATCAGCGGCTCTCGCCGGTCTTGAAATCGAAGACGCGGCCGGTCTCGTCGAACGACGGATCGATGAGGCGCAGGAACAGCGGGATCAGGTCATCAGGGGTCTTCAGGCTGTTCGGGTCTTCGCCGGGGAAGGCCTTGGCGCGCATTCCCGTCCGGATCGGACCGGGATTGACGATATTGACGCGGGCCGGGGTGCTCGCGAGTTCGCGTGCCCACGTCTTGGCCAAGGCTTCGAGGCCGGCCTTGGAGACGGAATAGGGGCCCCAATAGGCATTGCGTGCCAGCGCCGCACCGGACGAGACGAACACCGCACGGCCGGCGTCGGATTTCTTGATGAGGGGATCGAGCGCGCGGATCAGATGCCAGTTCGCGGTCAGATTGACGTCGATGACTTCGCGCCAGGCTTCGGACGTGATGTGGCCGAGAGGTGAGAGCGGCCCGAGAATGCCGGCGTTGGCGACGAGGATGTCGAGCCGTCCCCAGCGCTGATAGAGGGTCGGGCCGAGGGCATCGAGCTTGTCGGTGCGTTTTAGGTCCAGATCGACGAGTGTCGCCGTGCCACCGGCCTTGCGGATGTCGTCGTCGAGTTCCTCGAGGGCGCCGACGGTACGGGCCATCGCCACGACGTGCGCGCCCGCCTCCGCAAGGCCCAGCGCCACGGCGCGACCTATGCCGCGCGATGCGCCGGTCACCAGTGCGATGCGGCCCGCCAGTGGCTTCTTGTCCGACATAACTGTCTCCGATCCATCGTTGGCGGACGCTAGCGTCTCGGGCCGGAGCGGGCAACCGCGTGCGCGCCGTCCGGGGGGCCGGGGAGAGGCGTGTGCCGTCTCATGATGTGCCGCGTCGATCGCGCACGATGTCGAGGGCCATCTCGAGTGCGGTCGCCACCGTGCGCAGGCGGATGGTCGCGCGGTCCAGGTCGCCGAAGCGGCATTCGCGGTGGATGGTCGTGGCCCCGCGCCGGGCGGCGGCAATGTGGACGAGACCCACGGGCTTCTCGATGCTGCCGCCACCGGGCCCTGCGACGCCGGTCACGGCGACCGAAACGTCGGCCGAAGAGTACAGCAGGGCGCCCTCGGCCATTGCCATGGCCACCTCGCGGCTGACCGCGCCGTGGGTCGCGAGGAGGGCCGTCGGCACGCCGAGCATCCGGTGTTTGGCGTCGTTCGAGTAGGTGACGAAGCCCCGGTCGACGACGGCCGACGAGCCGGGCACCTCGGTGAGCAGAGCCGCGATCAGGCCGCCCGTGCAGCTTTCGGCGGTCGCGATCTGCAACAACTGCGCCTGCATGGCACCGAGAAGCGTGCGGGCCGTATCGTAAAGTTCGGTCGAAAACACCACGGCCACCGCTCTCTTGTTGCCACCGGTAGGAGGCTAGAGCGATGGCCGAAGCTGATCAACTGATATGGCGGTGGACTGCCGGAGCCCTGCCGCTTGAGTTCAGGGAGCTGCGAGCTTTTCGGCCTGGCTCAGGAGCCCATCGAGGATCGAGCGCGCCTCGACGCCCATGACCTCGGTCGAGCGGCGCTGGGCCTCCTGCCACAAGGGATATGCTTCCCGAATGACCGTCTTGCCGCGTGGGGTGAGATGGAGACCGCGGCCGCGACGTCCTGCGGGCGGGTCCATTTCGATGTGACCGAGGGCGAGCAGCCGCTTCAGGTTCCGCGAGAGCGTCGACTTCTCGATGTCGAGGTCGATGCCGATCTCGGCCGCCGTGATGCCGTCGGTGTGAGCCAGCTGCGTCAACAGAGTGAACTGGCTGGCAGTGATCTTGTGCGGCCGAAGCGCGTCGTCGTAGACGCGTGTCACGATGCGGCTCAACTGGCGAACGCGCGTCGCGATGCAGGTCTCGGACGTGGCCGTGGCTATGGAGCCGAGGTCGTGCTGGGCAGTCCGTGCCGGCGGTGTCATGATATTCATTGGAGCCTCCCCCGCGTGCCCATGGCGATACAACGCCTCTTGCCTCGATTCGGGGGTGGCAGCAACGCCGACGGGAGACGAGCGATGCGGCAGCGCCGAATTGAGGTTGTGCGGACACACGTGCTCGAGGCCCCGCTCTCGGAACCATTCGCGTGGTCGTTCAACTCGACGTCCGTCCGGGGCGCCTGCCTCGTCGAGATCGTTGCCGACGACGGGACGACCGGGTGGGGTGAGTGCTACGGGCCGCCGCGTCTCAACGCTGCCGTCGTGGCGGCGTTTCAGCCGCTCCTCATCGGCGGCGATCCGCTGGCGACGGATTTGCACTGGCTGACGCTCTACAACCAGTTCCGGGATCAGGGGCAGAAGGGCCTCGTGGTGACGGCGCTGTCCGGCGTCGATATCGCGCTCTGGGATCTCAAGGGAAAGCTGCTCGATGCGCCGGTGAAGCAGTTGCTCGGCGGGGCTTTTCGCAGTCACGTCGCGGCCTATGCGACGGGGACGTACCGGCGCAGCGCGGGGGAGGCGCGGGATTACATCTGCGAGGAGGTGCGGGGTTACGTGCGGGAGGGCTTCGGCGCGGTGAAGTTGAAGATCGGCTTTGGCGTCGAGGAGGACCTGCGACTGATCGAGGCGGTGCGCGAGACCATCGGGCCCGACTGCGGCCTGATGCTCGACGCCAACCACGGGTTCGACGCCATCGAGGCCATCGAACTCGGGAGGCGCGCCAGCCGCTTCGGCATCGGCTGGTTCGAGGAGCCTGTGGTTCCGGACGATCTCGGGTCCTACGAGGAGGTTCGCCGCGGGCAGCCCATCCCTGTCGCCGGGGGCGAGTGCGAGTTCACGCGCTGGGGGTTCCGGGAGGTGCTGAGCCGTCGGGTGATGGACATCATCCAGCCCGACACCTGCGCGGCGGGGGGCCTCTCCGAGTGCAAGAAGATCGCGGATATGGCGACGGCGTTCGGGGTCCGGTACGTACCGCACGTCTGGGGGACCGGCGTCGGCCTCGCGGCGGCGCTGCAACTCATCATCGAAGAAGAAGCGGGGCCCCGGGTCAAGCCCGGGAA